>NVUU01000033.1 GCA_002402025.1 Candidatus Aerophobota bacterium | reverse complement strand
TCTTGTGATTCATGAGTCTTTAAGAAAGCTTGCAAAACTTCTGGAAGTTCCAGCAAACCTTATCGAAAAGGAAAACGCTCCTGTTAAGGGAACAAGGATAAGAAAACAAGGCAGCATTACAAAAGAGGTGATAGATCCAAATAGGATACTTGAAACAGACCTTCTTAGGTGGGTGTTTTTATTTTCGTCAAACAAAACTCTACAAGACCTTGTCGCAAAGCACATGCTAGAAGAAGATTTTACGGTCGCGATCTGCAGGCAGCTGTTTGCTCTTTTTATGAAAAACCACAAAGAAGGAAAACCGCTAGATCTGCTCTCTTTGGGGATGCAGCTAGAAGATGCAGAGAGCCAACTTTTTCTGTCTGAAGTTTTGCAAAAAAGAGTGAATAGTGAAAGGGCAGAGCAAGGTCTTATTGAGGTCATGCAAAGAATTAAAGAGCGTAACTGGCTCTCAAGACGCGAAATCATCAAAATGAAGATCCACTCAGGTAGGTGCTCTGAAGAAGAGGTGTTAGAGCTTGCAAAAGAGTTCGATATTCTTAAAAAATCGCCTCCGAAAATCCAAGTAGATGAGCCCGTTCATGACGGTTCGTAGTATCCATAAAGACGTGATTCCCCATGCGATCTTTTACGATTCAAAATGCTTCTTTTGCCAAAGGTGTATCAACTTCCTTTTGAAAATAGATAAGAAGGAAATGTTTGTTTTTGGTGCGCTTGATGGAAACGCTGCAAAAGAAATTCTTGGTCCGAAAATCCCAAACTATCAAGATCTCAACACAATCATCCTTGTAGAGGATTTTCTACAAATGAAAGACCGTTACTTTATAAGAGCAAAAGCCGTGCTTAAAATCCTTTGGATTATCGGTGGCGCTTGGAAAGTTTTGGGATTCTTTCAGTTTCTGCCAACTACATTTCTCGATTGGATCTACATGGGAATCGCAAATATTAGAAGAAAGCTCTATAAGAAGCCTCTTGATCCTAAAACAAAAGAAAGAAAGCACCGTTTCCTACCTTGAACTTCTAGAAGTTAGCTTCGTAAATCTACTTTTGCTGGATTTTTGAAAAATCAAGCAGTTCTGAGAAAAGGTCAAACACTCCTTGAAGAAGTGCAAGTCTATTTGCCCTTACCTCGACGTTATCGCATAGAATTTTAACCTGATCAAAAAGATTGGCTAGAGGCTTTTGGAGTGTTGCTAGGATTTTGATAGAGTTTTCATAATCGCATTGATCAAAAGAGTACGATAAATTTTTCTTAATCGATGCCAAGTGTGCATAAAGCTCTTTCTCTGCTTTTTCTTCGAGAAGGTTTTCTGAAAACTCTGAATGGATTTTTTCAGAAAGTTGCCCCTTTGCTCTTTTATACACTTCGTAGAGCTTGTTAAACTCGTCTGTCTTTCTAAACTTTTCAAGAGCTTGCAGTCTTAAGTATAGATCGTAGGGGTTTAGTGTTTTCTTGGTTAAAGAAGCTTCTATCTCATCCTTTTTAAAACCGATTTCTTCAAAGATCGTTTTTAATCGAGCTCTTGCAAAGTTCAAAATCTCTGTGATCACYWYKKNCTCGACTTTAGTTTTGAAGTGATTAGAAAGCCCTTCTAAAACATCTGATAGCTCAAGAGAGAGCTTGTTCTCTATCAAGATACGCAATACTCCAAGAGTTTGCCTTCTTAATGCATATGGGTCTGAAGAGGACGTTGGTTTAAGGCCTATAGAAAAATAGCTAAGAATATTATCAAGCTTGTCTGATAGTGAGAGAAGTATAGACTCTTTTAGCTCAGGAAGTCTGTCAGCCTCAAAACGAGGAAGCCAGTGCTCTTCTATGCAAGTTGCAACAATCTTTGTTTCATGGTGATGCATTGCGTAGTGCTTTCCGATCACTCCTTGCAGCTCTGGAAATTCTCCAACAAGAAGAGTGGCAAGATCCGCCTTACAAAGGAGCGCTGCTCTTAGCAAATGATCTTCATTTGCAAGCTGCGTCTCATCATGAAGGAATTTTGCATGTTTTTCTATTCGCTTCACTTTATCAAACATGCTTCCAAGTTCTTTTTGAAAAGTGATTGTTTTCAGCTTTTCATTAAAGGCCTCAAGAGGCTTTTCTAAATCTTCTTTGTAAAGGAATACTCCATCTGCAAGCCTTGCAGAAAGAACCTTTTCATTTCCAGAAATGATGGTTTGATTTGGAGTATTGTCTGCTGTGATGATAAAGCGGTTGATAAGTCTTCCCGATTCTTCGAGTGGAAAATACCTCTGATGCTCTACCATCTCAGAGGTAAGAACTTCTTTTGGCACTTGCAGAAAATGCTGCTCAAAGCTTCCTGTGCAGAGCATAGGATATTCTGATAAGAAAAGAACTTGCGATAGGACTTTTCCTTTTTCAAGCACTTTTGCTTTGTTTTCTACTTCAAGCTTTTCGAGTTGTTTTATTATGGATTCATAACGCTCTGATTGATCAATCAGCACTTTATGCTCTCTAAGTAGAGAGACATACTTATCAGGAGTAGGAACTGTGATCTTTTTGTTTGCGAGCTGCGAGTGGCCAAAGGTGTAGTTTGAAGAACGTACTTCAGCAATCTCAAAAGGAATGACATCCTCTCCAAAAAGAGCGAGGAAGTTATGGATAGGTCTTACAAAAGCAAACTCAACATCAGACCAGCGCATCTTCTTTGGGAAATACAGGTTTTTCACAAGATCAGGGATCTTTTCAGAAAGTAGCTTTAGTGTGCTGATGCCTTTTTCAAGCTTCGCTGCAAAAAGATACTCTGTATCCTTGATCTTTTTCACAAAGAGATTAAGAGCAGCTCCTTCTTGGATATCTTTTAATGTCGTTTTTTCAATGCCAAGAGATTTTAAGAATCCTTTTCCTTGTTGCGTAAGCGCTCCACAATCATCAAAGCACGTAGAAACAGGAGGGCCTCTTCTTTCGATGTTTGTATCGTGAGTTCCTTCCTTTAAGCTTTTAACAAGAACAGAAAGGCGTTTTGGTGTTCCATAAGCTTTGATACTCTCAAAACCAAGTCCATAACCTTTGAGAAGTTTTATAAAAGCTCTCTCTAAGCCTTGCATTCCAGGTTTAATAAAAAGCGCGGGAAGCTCTTCAGTATAAATCTCAAAAAGAAAATCTTTTGTTCCTTGTGGATCAAAAGAAATGTCTTTTAGCGGCTCTTGTTGTTTATGCTCTTTTTTAGTTTTGTCTTTGAGAAGAGGGTAGCCGAGTTCTTTTCTTGTTTCAATGTAGGATTTTGCACAAAGAGTAGAAAGCTCTCGGATTTTAGCAATATATCCTACTCTCTCAGTAACAGAAAGCACGCCGCGAGCTTCTAAAAGGTTAAAAGCATGAGAGGCTTTCATCACAAAGTCATAGGCAGGAAGAGGTAGTTTTTTCTCAACAAGCTGTTTGGCTTCTTTTTCAAAATCATCAAAGTGGCGCAACCACATAGATGTAGTAGCCTCTTCAAAGTTGTAATGACTCCATTCCACTTCATTACGGTGAAAAGCTTCACCGTAGGTAACGGTTTCATTATATTTCATGATAAAGAAGTTATCGACATTTTGAATGATCATGCATAGGCGCTCAAGACCGTAAGTAATCTCTACAGGAATAGGATCAAGAGGAACACCCCCCACTTGTTGGAAATAGGTGAACTGGGTGATTTCCATTCCATCAATCCAAACTTCCCAACCAAGGCCCCAAGCGCCAAGTGTAGGGGACTCCCAGTCATCATGCACAAAACGAACATCATGTTTTGTAAGATCAAAGCCAACGAATTCAAGCGATTCTAGATAGAGCTTTTGGATATTAAGAGGTGATGGTTTTAATAGAACCTGCATTTGATGGAAGATATGTACTCTGTTTGGATTTTCACCATATCTTGCATCTTGCGGTCTTCTTGAAGGCTCTACATAAACAGTGTTGTAGGGCTCAGGWCCAAGAGATCTTAAAAATGTTGCGGGGTTAAATGTACCAGCTCCAACTTCTACGTCGTGGCCTTGATGGATCATACAACCTTTTTCTGCCCAGAAATCAAAAAGTTTTGTGATAAGCTCTTGAAATGTGCTCATGAAATCGCCTAATGTTAGCTTTTAACGTATGAGTGTAGCGTTTGAAATTTTTTTTCTCAATGCTTCCCTGTGTAGGAAAAAAAATCATTGGATTTTTTAAAATATAGTATTGAGATTAACTGGTAGATGGCCTTTAATATATAAAAAAGACCCTAAAATATATTTTAATTACTTTAGCGTAAATTTTAAACAACCCATAACCTTGATTTATTAAGATGAGATTGATTACCCTATCTACTCGATTAAGAGGGAGACTTCCTTTGAGAGTTGCTTTATATCTCACGCTTACGCGTATAGTTATTAGTCCTATATTCCTGTTTATTTATCTTAAATATCAGGCACTTGGGATCAGTGTGACAACCTTGCCGTTTATTCTGCTTGGGCTTGTGACGCTATCTGAGCTATCAGACATTTTTGATGGTTTTGTCGCACGTAAGTGGAATCAAGTGACAGATCTTGGAAAGATCCTCGATCCTATGGCCGACAGTATCGCCAGGRTTTCGGTATTTCTGACTTTTACACAAGGGCCTATCAAGCTGCCGCTTCTTCTTGTCCTTGTGTTCTTATATAGAGACGTTGTGATCAGTATGCTCAGGACCCTTTGCGCCCTGAGAGGGGTGGCTCTTGCCGCAAGAACAAGTGGGAAGATCAAGGCTGTTATCCAGGGGGTGGCTGCCTATGTTATCCTCGTTCTTATGATCCCATTTTCAAGAGGTCTGCTTCCGCAGAGCACTCTGCAGAATATCAGCTTCTACGTTGTCCTTGGGGCTGCTATCTATACTCTTGCCTCAGGGATAGAGTATATCTATGCAAATAGACGCTATATCAAGCTAGCGTGGTCTAAAAGCCCTCAGTAGTAGCATAAAAATTACTTTAAACACTATAGTTAATATTATAAAACCGCAATTAAACATTTTATTATGTTATAATCTTTAATTAATAAGTTAAAAATTATATGTAATAAGGTAGTTTAAAATGACTAGTTCTGTTGACAAAATCCTGCTACAGCAGGTAGTGGTAGATGACCCTGTGGCAAGGCTTGATGCGATCTTTAATGGAGCGCAGTCTTACGATTATCGTGAAAGAATGGGAAGAGTCGAGCAGGTAGCTAAGCGGCTTCTGTCTGAAGCAAGAGCTGCTCCTGAAAAAACAGCTGCATTTTTTACAAAAGAAGTAAATATGTATGGACAGTTGCCAGATCATCTAGTCCCTATTTACAATGCAGCAAGAGTTGTCTTTCCTTTAGGGAAAGAACCAGAGTATGAACCAGATCCAGGTGTTGTGAGTGTATATAGCGCATGCCCTCTTGAAGAAGCTCTAGCGTTTGGACAAGATCCTATATTTGGTTACCAGGTTGCGCATGGCGATCACTCAGAAGCAGTTCTTGCTGAGAATATAGATGAGTTCATAAAGCAAAGAGATCCGAGCGAAGCTGCAGCAAATCTTAAAAGACTTCACAGTAGATCACCCGACTATGCAAAAAGATTTTTAGAAACACAAATGAAAAATTATCAGCTCCTCATGAGCAATCCAGAAGTCTCTCCTGTAAAGGCTCTTATTGCTTTTTCAAAATACATAGAAACTTATGAGATCTTTTGCGCAAGAAACGAAGGTGCTCCAAGAGGGCTTTTTGAGCCAAGGCATTATAGAAAAGAGCTTGTAAGAACTCTTCATGCGATATCCGGAGAGCCAAACAGTATTCGCGTTATGCATGCTATGACTGCAAAAAATAGAGAGCTGCAGCAAAGAATCGAGGCTGCAACCCCTGTGGAACTTGTTGCTTTAAAAGCTGAAGTTGCGACTTTAAGGAACAACATTACACAAGTGATGAACCTTCTTGCGAGGTCAAAAGATGTAGAAAAAGAACTTGTCTATAAAAATGAAGCGTTAGCAGCTGGCGGGATAGAAAACATATTCATGGTKYWMKMMGCRKKMWCKKYAKYRAGTATTTTTGTGATCGATAGACTTCATGTGTCCATTGAGGAAAAACTTGAGATACCTCAGCTTCCACCGGTCCCAAGACCAAGAGCAAAGCCAAATAGAGAAAGAAAGTCGCGAGTAATTTCTAGGGTTCAGGGAGCTCTTGAAACTAGAAAGGCAAGGCGGTCTATCGTTAGTACTGTTGCGAGCTGGCGAACAATTCCTGACGTTCTTAAAATGCTTTTTTTTAAACAAGGTGTTTCATGAGTCAATACGAAATGATTTTCTTAGATGAACTTGTTAGCCCAGACAGAACTGACACATAGAGTATAAAATTTATTTACCGTAAATTTTCAGGTAGGCCTTAGCGGATCTTTCCCAACTAAAGTCTTGCAGAGCATGATTCGATAAGATTTCTTCATAGGATTCTTTATCAAGATAAAGAGCGAGAGCTCTTTCGATACACTGCTCCATGTCATGTTTGTCTTTTGACTCGAAAACAAAACCAACTCTTTCAACAGCTTTTACGCTATCTTGATCGATATCTACAACAGAGTCGGCAAGCCCGCCTGTTTTTCTGACAATAGGAATGCAAAAGTATCTCATAGCGATCATCTGCGTGAGACCGCAGGGCTCAAAATTAGAGGGGATAACAATGAAATCAGCTGCAGCATAGACAAGCCTTGCGACATCTTCATCAAAAACACCTGACATATGAAAATTAGGATTTGTTTTGTTCTTTTCATGCAGCTTTTCAAACTGTTTTTTAACAAGAGGATCTGAAGCCGATCCAAGAAGGAAAAATTGAGCGCCTTTATCTAGGGAAAATGTAATCGCATGTTCAATAAGTTCGGGACCTTTCTGAGTATCAAGTCTTGAAACGGTGCAAAATAAAGGGCTCTTTGATTCTTTCATTTTAAACATCGTTTGCAGTTTTTCTCTGTTTGCTTTTTTTGCCTTGATGATTTTTTCAAACTGAAACGTACTTGGAAATTCTTTCTTTAATGTATCATCTTTATTTGGGTTCCAGTAGTTGAGATCGATCCCGTTGAGTATTCCTGTAAGAACATTCTTTTTTTGGATAAGAGCGCCATCTAGAGCATATCCAAACTCTCTTGTTTGGATCTCTTCACTGTAGGTGGGTGAGACTGTTGTGATGCTGTCTGCGTAGGAAATTCCAGCCTTAAGTAGGTTAAGTAGTGTAGGATTGTTTTGATCAATAAGCTTATCATCATTAAACATATGAGAGCATTCGACGCCGAGCTTCTCAAAGGGTTTTTTTGAAGTTCTTCCTTGGTGAAGCATATTGTGCAAGGTAAGCACGATTTTAGGATCGAGAGGAGAGTTTTCCATGGCATCACACTTATAAAGGTAAGCAAGAAATGAAGTCGGCCAGTCATGTAGGTGAATAAGGGAGGGTTTTTCGCATGTTTCAAAATAGTGCATTGTTAAATAGAGAAAAAGCAGAAAGCGATAAGAGTCGTCCATTTGGCCATAAATGCTACCCCTGTTGAAGGAGTTATCCTTGTCACCTGCTTTTACCAAAATAAGTTGAAGGTCTTCTAGCTTCGTTTCATAGTATGTCACGGGAATAGTTATGTGCGAGCTGCAAGAGAATTTGCTTTTGCAGATGATCTTAGGTTCGCGCAGCTTTTTTGTTTTTAGAAAATCATAATAGGGGAGGATGATTTTGAGATCATGTCCTGTAGAGACGAGCTCTTTCGAGAGGCCATAGACCACATCGGCAAGACCTCCCACTTTAGCAATAGGAGCAATCTCTGTTGTAACCTGAAAAATAGACATACGCACATACGTTCATTTTCAAAATTTTACTCTAATTAAAAAAAACTAAGTTTGCACGTAAAAATACTTGCTAACTTCTTATACGAACCTGACAGATAACTGCACGTTTGAATGGTTGGAAAGAAGCTCTGTCCACTTGTATTCATTTAAAGGTGGGTTAATGATAGCTTCCTTATGAACCACGTGCGCTGTCTGATTCGTTTTTCTCCATTTGTCAAAAAGATTTTTTCTCAAAACGCTCATTGACATGAATGGTGTTAGTTTACCTTCACAATCGCTGTTTTCAATGAGTGATTCTCGATGGTCTGCATCCCAGCACTCTTTACACATCGCGCTCCTTATATCTAAAAGGTGTATAGAGCTGACCATTCTATTGCGGCGGCTGTTAATTAACAAGGCTATTTCTTAATTATTTCTTTAAAGGGGTGTAATATGTGAATAGTTTATTTGAAAATCCCTGGGACAATAGACTTGCATTTAAATCATTTGAAAGGCTACGATGTCACTTGATTTTATCGAAATTCCATGATTGATGGGGTGTCGCCAAGTGGTAAGGCAGCGGTTTTTGGTACCGCCATTCGGAGGTTCGAATCCTTCCACCCCAAAATAAATTTAGCGAGCTTTGCTGTGATGGACAATAAAAACCCCTGTATGCTCTTCTGTGGGAGATCTCATCCTAAATTAGCAGAGGAAATTGCAGGAAATTTAAAGGTCGAACTTGGCAAAGTTCATATAGAAGATTTTCCAGACGGTGAGATAGGCATTCGAATTAAAGAGAATGTCCGTGGTCGGGACGTATTCATTGTGCAAAGCATTGCAAGACGTCCTAATTTCTATCTCATGGAACTTCTGATCTTAATAGATGCTTTTAAACGAGCTTCGGCAAAGAACATCGTAGTTGTTCTTCCCTATTATGGTTATGGTCGTCAAGACCGTAAGAATAAAGGAAGAGAGCCGATTACTGCCAAGCTTGTGGCAGATCTGCTAGAAAGGGCGGGCGCAACAAGAGTGATGACGATGGATTTGCATACTGAGCAAATCCAAGGATTTTTTAATATTCCTGTCGATAACTTGTATGCTAGGCCGGTCTTAATAGAAGCCCTGAAAAAAGAGGGAGTGAGTGACTCTGTGGTCGTTACTCCTGATATTGGGGGTGTCAAAATAGGAAGAGAGTTTTCTTCTGATCTTGGCACAGATCTTGCTATTGTAAATAAGCGTCGATTAGATGCAGAACAAGTGGAAGCCGATGCTCTCATCGGTGAAGTAGAAGGAAGAGATGTTTTACTTGTTGATGATATGTATTCAACAGGTGGAACAATACAGAAAGCTGCAAATGTGTGTAAAGCTTTAGGAGCAAGGCGAGTGATCGCGGCTGTAACACATGGTTTGATGCTTACAGATGAAGTAAAAGGAGTAGAAAAACTCTTTATCACAAATACACTACCACTTCCAAAAGAGAAGAGATTTTCTAATGTGAGTGTTGTGTCGGTCGCTGAGCTTTTCGCAAAAGCGATTGAATATGTGATACAAGGCCTTTCCATTTCATCTATGTTTAAATCTTCCTGAAACCATGAATAGATTCCGTCTTTAAAAAGTTATTAATAAAATTTAACCTGAGGGTTGTTCTATGAAACTAAGTGTTTCAAATAGAGGTGCTGAAAAGAAAAGCACAAAAAATCTTATGCGAGAAAAAGGTGACATTCCTGCTGTTTTATATAGTAAGGAAAAAGACAGCCAACTTCTAGCTGTAAATGGAGCCGAATTTCACGCAATCCTTCGCAAAATTCAAAAGGGACATCTGCCGACGACAGTGATAGAACTTGAAGGCGAAGGCGTAAAAGTAAAGGTGATTGTAAAAGATATTCAGTATGAGCCAACAACATACGATATCATGCATCTAGATTTCCTAGAGCTCAATGAGAAAACTCAGATCAGTGTGAATGTGCCGATAGAGTGCACAGGTGCTGCTGAGTGCGAAGGCATTAAGCTTGGTGGTTTTTTAAGGCAAGTGATCAGGCACCTTAGAGTGCGTTGCTTTCCAAAAGATCTCCCAAATATGTTTTCTGTTGATGTGAGAGAGCTATCCATCAAGCAAGCAAAACGTATTAAAGATATTGTGATGCCAAAGGGTGTGGAGCCTTTAGCGCAGCTTAACGAAGTTGTTGTACTCATTGCGAAACGTTAAAATGGGTGAACTGTCTGCTGAGGCATATCTTATCGTTGGACTGGGAAATCCAGGAAAAAAGTATGAGATGACACGCCATAATATGGGCTTTTTAGTCGTAGAGAAGCTCGCTGAGCGTCTGGGTGCGACACTCAGTCCAAATAAAGCGTTTATGGGCAGGTTTGGAAAAGCAAGTATAGAAGGAAAGAAAGTGTATTTCCTACTTCCTTCAACTTTTATGAATCTCTCAGGCCAGGCAGTAAGGCGTTGCATTGACTATTACAACCTTACCAAGGAAAGACTTCTTATCGTGTCTGACGATGTAGCTCTTCCCTTTGGGAAACTACGCATTAGAGAGAAGGGAAGTGCAGGAGGTCATAATGGCCTGAAAGATGTTGAAAGGCATCTTGGAACGCAAGAGTACCAAAGACTGCGCGTGGGTGTTGGAAGTAATGGAGATGAAGATTTAGATGAATACGTGGTAGGAAATTTTAATTCACATGAAAAGAAGCTCCTACCCGAAATACAGATCGATGCCGCCCTTGCATTAGAAGAGTGGGTAAAAGTCGGTTTTGAAGAAGTTTTAAAATATCTTGCTCCGAAGTCTTTGCCGAAAAAAGAAACAGAGATAGAGAAGCAAATAAAAGAATAGTGGAGACCAAATATGGTTAAGAAGAATAAGAATCAGCTCTATGAGGGAATGTATATCCTTGCATCCACGCTTAGTGAAGATGCAAGGCAGAAAGCTCTTGATAAAGTCACAGCTGGGATTACTTCTCGCGGTGGCGAAATCCATGTCGTACATGAACAAGGAAGAAAAAAACTTGCTTATGAAGTGAACGGCAGAAGAGAAGGATATTACTATGTGATCTATTTCTCTATAGAGAACAATCAGCTTATAGAAGTCTGGAGAGAGTATCATTTAAACGAAGATCTCATACGCTTCATGACACTTCGTACTGATCAAGTAGAAGAAAAATTAGAATTTAAACCCTTAGTACAATCTTGAGGCTAAATATGGGCAAGAAAAGAAGAACTAACTCAGCTGGCGGTTTTAAAAAGAAAAAGAAATGTCCTTTTACCACCGCAGGGATGAAAGAGATCGATTATAAAGATATAGAAACCCTTTCTCAGTTCATTACTGAAAAAGGAAAAATCCTACCAAGACGCATTACAGGTGTTTGTCATGGTAAACAAAAAAAATTAACAGTAGCAGTGAAAAGAGCAAGACATATGGCTCTACTGCCATTTGTTGCACACGAATAAAAAAGGAAGCTAGCATGCAAAATCAGTTACTACTATTAGAAGATGTAGGAAAACTCGGCAGAAAAGGCGATATTGTAACAGCTAAACCTGGCTTTGTTCGTAACTATCTAATTCCTCAGAAAAAAGCAGTTGTTGCAACACCTCATACGCTTAAACTGCGTGTGAAATTGCAAGAAGAACGTACAAAACAAGCTGCTGAAGACAAGACGGAAGCGGAAGCTTTAGCAAAGGTGATTGAAGGCAGAAAGCTTTCAACAAAAGCTAAAGTGGATCCTGCAGGACATATGTATGGATCTGTTACAGCAACAGATATCGTGAACCTTTTTGCAAAAGAAGGTGTCGAGCTTGAAAAGGGTTTTATCACTCTTATACATCCTATCAAAACAACAGGCGAGCACAGAGTAGACCTTCGTTTAAAAGAAGGTGTACCAACTCACATTATCATCGAAATTATCGGTGAAGGTGAGAGAAAGTCTGTAAGGAAAGAAGCGGCTAAAAAAACAAAGAAAAAAGAAGAGACGGAGGAGAAATCCGAAGAAACTAAAGAAAAAGAGTCTAAAGAAAGTGGTGAAAAAGAATAACTACGATCTTAAGCTATTCTCACCTGCAAAGGTGAATCTCTTTTTTCGCGTTTTAAAAAAGCGAAGTGACGGGTATCACGAAATCGCAAGCCTCATGCAGGCAATCGATTTTGGGGATACCCTTTCTTTTTCTCTATCAAACAAAGATGCTTTTACATGCTCAGATCCATCTCTTCCTATGGACAGAAGCAATCTCATCGTAAAAGCAATTAACCTTTTCAAAAGACAAACCGGTAAGAAGTTTTCATTGAAGTTGCATCTCGATAAGAAAATCCCCATGGGTGCGGGTCTTGGTGGCGGCAGCAGTAATGCTGCGACAACTCTACATGCCTTAGATAGGCTTCTTAAAACAAACCTAACAACAGATGCTTTGATTAAAATGGGCGAAATGCTTGGAGCAGACGTTCCTTTTTTCTTTTCAAAAGGAACCGCTTATTGCACAGGGATAGGAGAAATCCTTGAAGATATCGTTTGCAAACCCATGAATTTTATACTTGCAAAGCCAAAAGCTTTGAGCCTGTCTACTCCTCTTGTATATAAGAATTGCAAAATCGATGCAGTATCAAAGACAAGTCCATCCTTTTTTCGAAAAAGATACACCGAGGATTTTTTCAACTTTATACAAGTACTTGTGAACGATTTAGAATATCCTGCTTTTAAGCTTGAAAAAACTCTCTTTCGATTTAAGAAAGAGTTAGAAGAGCTCGGTTTTAATAAAGTTATTATGACAGGTTCTGGAACAGCTTTTATGTGTTTTGGAAAAATGCAGATTCCAAGCTTGTCTGATGTTCTGTTTTATAAAGTATCTTCAATATCAAAATGTTCTGCTTCTTGGTATCCATCTAAATAAAACCATAAGATATTTGATCCGTGCAAAAACTCGTAGTGTGAAGAAATTCCATCTATGTGGTATTGTGATTTTCATTGTTTATAAGAGATTTAAGTGTAGGTCGCAGTTATGCAAACAAAAATATTCGATGATCAACTCATCGTTGTAACAGGTGCTTGTGGATTCATTGGTTCATGTGTTGTCAAACATCTAAATGAAAAAGGCTTTTCAAACATCCTTCTTGTTGATGATTTAAGAAGCGGAGAAAAGTGGAAAAATCTCGTTGGTAAAAAATACGCAGATTTAATTTCCAAACACCACCTTTTTGATTGGCTCAAAGGTAGAGAATCAGAGATAGAAGCATTTATTCATCTTGGCGCCTGCCCATCAACTGTTGAGTCTGATGGTGACTACATGCAAGAGAACAACTACAAATTCTCTATTAAGCTTGCAGAATATGCGCTTACGAATGAACATCGCTTTATCTATGCATCATCAGCCGCAACGTATGGCGGCTCTCAAGGTGATTTTACAGATAATCATGATGGCCTTGATGATTTAAAACCGCTGAATCTTTACGGCTATGCAAAACACATGGTGGATATGTGGCTGAAACAGCAAGGCGCCCTTGATCAAGTTGTCGGACTTAAATATTTTAACGTTTTTGGTCCAAACGAATATCACAAAGGTCGCATGG
Organism: Candidatus Aerophobota bacterium; assembly: GCA_002402025.1. Taxonomy (GTDB): domain Bacteria; phylum Chlamydiota; class Chlamydiia; order Chlamydiales. The sequence continues at coordinate 2,520 of NVUU01000033.1, read as the reverse complement.
GCTCTATGGTTATGCATATGAAAAACAGCATTGAAGAAGAAGGTGTTGTGCGTTTGTTCAAATCAAACGATCAAGAGCATTATGGAGATGGAGAACAGAAAAGAGATTTTATCTACGTAAAAGATGTTGTCAGAATTACCTGCGAGTTTTTAGAAAATGACCTTACTGGTATCTTTAACATGGGCATGGGACAACCAACAACTTGGAATGGTCTTGCAAGAGCAATATTTAAGGCGCTTGGCAAGAAAGAACATATTGAATATTTTGATATGCCGGATGATTTAAGTGAGCACTACTTAAACTATACATGTGCTGATATGAGTAAATTGATTAATGCTTATGAGAGCAAGGGGCTTGGAAAACCTAAGTTCCATAGCATTGATGAGGGTGTTCATGATTACATCACAAATTACTTGATCGGAAATAAGAGATGGTAGAGCTGATAGGCTCTTTTAAAGCCCTAAGAAAGGTACATGTCTTTGTGATAGGGGATTTTGTTCTAGATGTCTATATTAAGGGGTCTGTAAGTCGCATATCTCCTGAGGCGCCCGTTGCGGTGCTTCACGCAAAAGAGCAGTTCCAGCGCCCTGGTATGGCTGGGAACGTGGCCCTTAATCTTGTATCTCTTGGTGCTGAAGTGTCTGTCTGTGGAAGGATCGGATCCGATCCTTTTGGTAAAAATCTAATCAAAAGCCTAGAAGAAGATGCTATTAACACGAGTGCTATGGTTGCGCAAAGAGGTTATGCAACTCCTGCTAAAAACCGCATGATTGCAAATTCCCAGCAGCTTCTTCGAGTAGACTTTGAAACCATTACCTCTCTTTCTAAAACGCTTGAAAAAAGACTTATAGAAGGTCTTGATGCATGCCTCGCATCTGTTGATGTCGTTGCAATATCAGATTATAAGAAGGGCTTTTTAACAAAGAATCTCACTCGTGCTGTGATCAATGCTGCAAGAGCGAAAAAGATCCCTGTGATCGTGGATCCGAAAGGTGACGATTTTTCTAAGTATGAAAGAGCTACGCTCATTAAACCAAACGTCTCTGAAGCATACTATGCCTCTAAATTCGATAGAGATAAGTCTCTTGATAAGGTTTGCGAAGTTCTTCTAAAAGACTCTAAAGCCGATTACATTCTTGTCACAAGATCTGAAGAGGGGATGAGCCTCTTTAATAAGGATTTTAAAAGAGAAGATTTCACTGTAAAATCAAGAGAAGTGAAGGATGTAACGGGTGCAGGAGACACCGTTCTTGCTATGATGACAATGGGCATGGGAAACAACTTAAGTCCTGATGTCTGCGTAAGCCTTGCGAACCTTGCAGCAAGTATTGCAATCCAAAAGGTTGGTTGCGTAAGAGTAACACTATCACAAATCGCAGAAAAACTTCTTCACTTCGATGCGTTGAATAAAATTTTCTCAGAAGACCATTTCTTTGCTCTAAAGCAGGTGTTAAAGGGAAGAACCTTTACTGTGTTATCTCTTGATGATGGTCAAGAAATGACAACACATCTATTCCATACAATCAGATCTCTTCATGATAATGCAGGGGAAGATCACAGGCTTATCGTATATCTTAAGGATTGCAAGAGCAGCAGCATACTCATCTCGCTTCTCTCTTCTTTAAGAGAGGTAGACTTTATCCTGCACTGTAGCTCTTCTCTTTCAAAACTTTTCTTTGAGATATCTCCAAAAGCGATCTACCATATGAAAGAAGACTCGCTCAAGAAAATTAAAGATCCGACAGTTCTTCTAGATGAGCTAAGCCTTCTCTCTAAAGTTAAATAAATTTGAGTGTTTTTAATGCTATTATATTGTCAACCATATGAGCTATGCAAGATGCTTGGCAGTTGGATGACTTTGTCTTTCTCTTTGGAAATAAGAGAACTTGCATCGACAAAGTTAAAAACCTCATTCATAAGTCCTACTATTTTAAGCTGACGTCTTAAATCAGTAAAAATTTTGGAAAGTAAAGAAGTTCCAATGCGAAATCTAGCTTTGAAAAAAAACGGCAGCATTTTTCAAAGAAGGGGAAACCTCTCTCAGAAATCAGACTCACGCGGGTTTAATTGGACCTAAAAAGAATACCCTTTTGTGCTTTTATAGGAGAATGTTTAACTACGCTCTGAATTAAACGTTCCGTTAGGTTAAAAGTTGCAATAGCAAGAGCTATGGGACCATTGCCGATATTTGAGGTGATCGTAGCGCTTACCATATCTGTTGCTGTATTAATCACGCTCACGGAGTCAGAGCTTTGGTTTGCAACATAGGCCTTCGTGCCATCAGGAGTGATTGCAAGAGCTCTGGGACCATCGCCGATATTTGAGGTGATCGGGGCGTTTGGTGCTGTATCTGTTGCTGTATTAATCACGCTCACGGAGTCATCGTAGAAGTTTGCAACATAGACCTTCGTTCCATCAGGAGTGATTGCAAGAGCTAAGGGGATTGCGCCGATATTTGAGGTGATCGGGGCGTTTGGTGCTGTATCTGTTGCTGTATTAATCACGCTCACGGAGTCACCG
>NVUU01000032.1 GCA_002402025.1 Candidatus Aerophobota bacterium | reverse complement strand
ATCATATCTTGTTTAAAGGCAGAATACTTTTTTTGTATAAAAGTTCGAGATAAAGAGCTTTTACGCTCTCAGATGCTTTCTTGTGTTGAGACTCTTTAGAGTAGCTTTGAAACTTTTTTTTAGTAAAAAAAAGAGACATTATTTGGCTTTCTGTTCGAGGTACTGCTCGAGTGTACYRYYGWWSKWWWKGATKYYRWYAKCKWCSATRKRSMWGATTTNRYWMTKSRAAACTATCGAGGAGGTCTCTATCGTGTGAGGCGACGATAGCAGTACCTTTAAATTCTGAGAGTCCAACACCAAGAGCAGAAACAGCTTCTAGGTCTAAGTGGTTGTTTGGTTCATCTAAGATGAGAGTGTTGTGTTCATTGAGCATCAAAGAAGCGAGGATGAGTCTTGCTGTTTCACCACCGGAGAGTTTCGAGATTTCCTTAAAGGCGTCATCGCCAGAGAAAAGCATTTTCCCAAGAACGCCTCTAATCTCTTGATCATAGGCTTTCGCTTTTTTCTCTTTGAGCCAATCGAAGTTATGGATCTTTCGTGATTTGTCTACGATTTCTAAGTGGTTCTGCGCAAAGTAGCCGACAATCACGTTATGTCCGTAGTTAACTTTTCCAGAGTTACACTCAAGCTCTTTTGCAAGAAGTTTTAAAAGAGTTGTTTTACCCATGCCGTTATTACCGATAACACCAATCTTTTGACCTTTGAGAATTTCTTTTGAAAAACCTTTAATGACGTGGTTGTCATCAAAAGACTTTGTTAAATCCTCAGAAGTAAGGGCTATTTTTCCAGCTTCTTTTTCGGGAAGCTTAAAACGGATAAAAGGTCTTTGGATATTTGTTTTTTTCATCTCTTGAGGTTGCAGTCTATTGATCTCTTTGATGCGGGACTGCACTTGAGAGGCTCTTGTACCAGAACCGAATTTTGAGACAAATTCTTTCAGTTGTGCGATCTTCTTTTCTTTTGATTTGTTTTCAGCTTCTTCACCTAGTCTTGAAGAAGTTTTTGCAACGATCATTTCATCATAGTTGCCAGGGTAGATGATGAGGGTATCATAATCGATATCGGCGATATGTGTTGTTACAGCGTTTAGGAAGTGCCTATCGTGAGACACAACAACGAGGGTTCCAGAGTATTCAAGTAGGAATTTTTCGAGCCAGCCGATGGATGTTWGATCTAGGTGGTTTGTTGGTTCATCAAGTAGCAATGCTTCAGGTTTTCCAAATAGGGATTGGCAAAGAAGGACTCTAAATTGCAGATCTGTTGGGATTTCAGACATTTTCGTTTCAAAAAGTTCTTCCTCTATTCCCATGCCACTAAGTAGGATTTCAGCATCAGCATCTGCGCTATACCCATCTTCATCAGCGATGACTTCTTCTATTTCGCCAAGTCTCATGCCAATGGCATCTGTCATTTCTTCTTCGTAGAGCTTATCTCGCTCTTCCAAGACAGCCCAAAGAGGTTCATTTCCCATAACAACGACGTCTCTTACTATGAAATCTTTGAAGGCTTCGATATCTTGCTTCAAGAATCCAACTCTTTTTGGAAGGGTTACAGAGCCGGAAGTAGGGGATTCTTGTCCCATGACGATTTTCAAAAGAGTGGATTTTCCAGCACCGTTTGGTCCTGTTAATCCATATCGATTTCCGGGATTGAAGCTAGCGCTAATATTTTCGAATAATGTTCTGCTGCCAAAGGCTTTTGAGATGTCATGTAATGAAATCATAAATACTTAGAAGTAATAGTTATAGAAAGTAGACATTCTAACAAATATTTGTTCTATTCTCAAGGATCTTTTCTTTCTTAAGAGAAGGGTTAAAAAATAGATTAACAGGTCTAGGTCTCGAGGCCTTTTGCTTTAGCTATCAAGAATGTTAGAACGTAGAAGATTTCATAGCTTTTAACAAGATTTGTAACGTTATTCCCATTGGGATTTTCATATAGCTCAGATAAAGCAAAAAGGATGTTCTCGTGAGTAGAGGGAATGAGTTTTCCATTAACATGGGACTCATACTCAGCATATTCTGACTCTGTTATTCTTGAATAATTATATGGTCGCTTAGCTTTTAGGATTTGTGCAAGCTGGTCTAGGTGTAGTTCTACTTTAACAATTATTTCAAAGGGTGTAAGAGCTCTGCCGAGGGGGATAGATGTCTCAGAATGTTTAAAACAAGTAATAAGAGGTTGTCCTGGTGTGTTTTTCTCAAAGGAAATTGAGCAAAGGAAACAGCGAGAATACTTCAGTAATGAACAGGTTTCCCAAGTTTCTGATGCGACAACGAATTTGATTCCTTCTGGCCATTCTATTTTTTCATACGCAGTCTCGTTGTATTCTGAAATTGAACGTTGTTGAGCTTCCTGAACTCTTGTAAGCGTTTCAATCCGATCCAGTTGCATGCTAAGAGTGTTGTTAGCTGGAAATTTTCCTATGATTTCAGGATCTACAGAAAAATCTGGTCTAGGTTATGTGTACGTAATGTGAAGTTGGGAGAGTTGTAGCGGTTGTCATGTTTCATCTTTTGTTATTTTTTTTAAGTAAGAAGGGTATTTTATACTGGTTACAAATATATCGGCATTGTTTTTTGTAGATTTATCAGTGTTTTAAAAATACTTGAAGACTTTAACGTAAGGAGATGAAAGCAAAGATAGCAGATTTTCTCTCTTACTATAAGCATGTAAAGCATGCATCGAAGCATACCGTTCGTAACTACGAGATAGATCTTACTATTTTTTCAAGCTTCTTAAATCAACAAAAAACCTCTCTGGATCGCGTTGATAAGAAGTTTGTGCGCAGATATTTAGCGAAGCTCAATGAAACATTTTCTAAAAAAACAACCTTGCGAAGGCTTTCTTCTTTGCGTTCTTTTTTTAAATACCTTGTACGTGAAAACCATATTCCTGAAAATCCACTTGAGATGATTCAGTCACCGAAGCAAGAGAAGAGGATTCCTTCTATTTTGACAGTAGAGCAGGTGGATCTTTTTTTAAAGAGTCCTGATGAGACGAGTTATTTGGGGCTTCGTGATCGGTGTATTTTGGAGCTTTTCTATAGCTCTGGACTTCGATTAAGTGAGCTAACATCTCTTGATAGATCGGATATTGATATTAGCCGTTGCATGATTAAGGTGAAAGGTAAGGGAAAAAAGGAAAGGCTTCTTCCTATCACAAAAATTGCGGCGTCTTGGATAAAGAAATACCTTATTCATAATGAGAGAGAAGAGTTGACAAAAGAGCATTATGAAGAAAGGGATGCAAATGCTGTTTTCTTAAACAAGTGGGGGGAGAGGATTTCTGGGAGGTCTGTTGATAGGATGTTTAAGAAATATTTTAGAATGTGCGGGTTTGCAGCGATTGTTACTCCTCACACGCTTCGTCACTGCATTGCGACACACTGGCTTGAGAATGGAATGGATTTAAAAACGATACAGACACTGCTTGGTCATGAGAGTCTTTCAACAACAACGATCTATACAAAAGTGTCGAATAAGGTGAAAAAGGAGGTGTATGATAAGACACATCCGAGAGCTAAAAAAAAATTGGGAAAGCAGTAAGCCGGATTCTGTTTCCTTATAAAATAAGGTGCAATCATTCATCTAGGGATCTTATCGCTAAGATCCTCAAGCGAGATTCCTAAGTAGTGGTGCAGGACACACTTTGCTTTTCAGCTCCACTTATACTCTTGCTTCCGATAGGGTTTATAGCCTCCCATATTGCTACGGGTAGGTCTGGCTCATAAAGCCAGCATTTTCAGTCTGTCTGCTTAAGCAGCAGCGAAATGTTTTCTGTTACACTTTCCGTAGCCTTGCGGCCCCCAGTCTTTCACTGGTATCATTTCCTGCGAAGTCCAGACTTTCCTCCCCCTTCTAGCAAGAAGCTAAAAGGCGGCGATTGCGCGCTTTCCCAAAAAAATTAGCTGGTAAGAACTCTTCTTCTTCTGCGTTTTGTAGCAATGCTTGTTCCTTCAAGAGCTTCACTTTCTTGCCAGTAGTGAATTCTAGAACAATGTTCGCAGAATACGAGATTTTTTCCTTTTCGAACGAGGTTTTCATGCTGAGCTGTAAGTGCGATATGGCACCCGCTGCACGTTCTGTTTTCGATAGGAACGACAACACGATCTTTTTTGTTTCTAAGTAGTCTTTCGTAGATTTTCAAAGTTACAGAATCTGCTGTCTTGACAATTACATCGCGTTGGCCCTTAAGTTCAGCGCCTTCATTATTGATTCTTGTAATGCTTGATTTGATATCACTTTCAAGTTCTTTACTGTTTGTTTCAGAAGCTTCTAGGCTCGTCTTGATTTTCTCAAGGATTTCTTCTTCGAAAGCTCTTTTATCAACAAGGTTAGAAATCTGTTGCTCGTGACTAATGCGTTCTCTTTCTGCGCTTGTCATTTCGTGTGTAAGGGCGTTAAACTCTTCAACTTTCTTAACAGACGATTGTTTTGCTTCAAGAGTTTTAATTCTTTCATTCAGCTCTGCTATATTAGCTTCAAGAGAGGTAACCTCTTTGTTGAAATTTTCAATCTCCTGTCTTTTTTCCTCTTGTTGCTCTCTTAGTTCTGAGCGTAAAGATTCAATTTGCTGGAGTTCGCCTTGTCTTTGCTTTTTGAGTCGCATTAGACGGATCATTTTAATGTCGAGCTCTTGGACCTCAAGAACAGACTTTAGGGACTCTTGCATGCTATACATCCACCAATAACAGAGATTTATAATGTTTCTAAAATAGGAATACACTATCTGTTTTACACATAAATCTCAAGGAAAAACCCAGGTCTGCGCAAAAGGATTCGTAAAGGTATATTTTTAAAACGTCTGGCTTGATCTTTATACGAAAATTTTTCCCTTGGTTGGAGGTGATTCTCCAATGCCAAAAGGAGAAAACAGCTATATCTATAAGCAAAATTTGACTATATAATTAATTTTCGAATCATATAGATCATTAAGAGGTTTTATGAGTTTTTCAAGAATTTTCCGACTGTTAACGGCTGTATTGATTGTTTTAACCTTTTTTGTTGTAGCTGATGATCTGTATGTGACAAAGTCTTTATCAAACTCTGTGGCTGTTGTTGACACGGATACAGACACTCTATTAACGGGCTCAAACTATCCATTATTGTTAGGAGGGGGGACCGCCTTTATGGCGATTTTACAAAAACAAGAAGTTCGCCTGAGAGACAATTTGCTGAAAATACACGCCTTTGAAAGCTCAAAAAGGGTTTCGCTAAGATCTGGGATATAACAATCGACGAGATCAGAGGAGTGTGCAACAATGACCATTGCGGTCAATGGGAGGCCATTTATGACGCTTGTACAGGAGCAGTCTATGTCGTTTTTAGAACGCTATTTAAAAAGTAATAAGAACAACAAAGCGGCTATTGCTTATCTTGCGAGTTTAGATCATTTGCAAGATACGAACAAAGAAGTTGCTGACGCTATTATCAAAGAGATCCGAGATCAAAGAACTTATTTAAAACTTATAGCATCTGAGAATTACTCCTCTTTAGAGACGCAGCTTGCAATGGGGAACCTTCTCACGGATAAGTACAGTGAAGGAACTATTGGAAAAAGGTTTTATGCAGGTTGTGAGAATGTAGATACTGTAGAGGACCTTGCTGCAAAAAGAGTAAAAGAGCTTTTTGGGGCGGACCATGCCTATGTACAGCCTCATAGCGGGATCGATGCGAACCTCGTGGCGTTCTGGGCAATCCTGATCCATCGCATCCAAGACAAAGAAGTAGAAGCTCTTGGAAAGAAGAATGTGAATCAGATCTCCGATGAAGATCACGAAAGAATCAGACAGCTTCTTATCAATCAAAAGATAATGGGGCTTTCGCTTGATTCTGGAGGGCATTTGACCCATGGCTTCCGGATGAATGTTTCTTCAAAAATGTTTAAAGCCGTGACTTACAAAGTAGATCCTGTAACAGAAGTTATCGATTATGCGGCGCTGAAGAAACAGGTGCAAAAAGAAAAACCTACGATTTTCATAGCAGGGTATTCTGCGTATCCAAGGTTGCTTAACTTCGCGAAGTTAAAAGAAATTACAGACTCTGTTGGAGCGGTGCTCATGGGAGATATTGCTCATTTTTCAGGGCTTGTTGCAGGTAAGGCCATTACAGGTGAATATGACCCTGTGCCTTATTGCGATGTGATCTCATCAACAACGCATAAGACATTAAGAGGTCCAAGAGGTGGTTTTGTGCTTTGTAAAAACGCTTTCAAAGCTTCTGTAGACAAAGGTTGTCCTTTTGTTCTTGGAGGACCTCTTCCTCATGTGATTGCTGCAAAAGCAATCGCATTTAAAGAAGCGTTGCAGCCAGAGTTTAGAATATATGCTTCTCAGGTCATAAAGAATGCAAAAGCGATGGCGGAAGTCTTTCTCAAAGAAGATGTAAAAATGTTCTCAGGCGGGACCGATAATCACCTCGTTGTTGTTGATGTTGCAAAAAGTTTTGGGTTGAACGGAAGGCAGGCGGAAAAAGCACTGACGAATGCCAGTATGATTCTCAATCGAAATATGGTACCGAATGATGAGAACGGGGCGTGGTATACATCGGGGATAAGACTTGGAACGCCAGCTCTTACGACTCGAGGGATGAAAGAGGCGGAAATGAAAGATATTGCGAAATTGATCGTAAAGATCTTAAGAGCGTCAAAGCCAGGGAAGCATCCTAAGACAGGRKRKWTGAGCAAAGCTCATGTGGAGGTGGATTCATCGGTACTGTCTCAAGGGAAAGAAGAAATTGCAGAAATGTTGTCGCATTTTCCGCTTTACCCTGAAATTGAAATAGATTAAGAAAGAAATTTATAGCCATAGTATGGCGCCATATTATGGCATATATAAGATAGGTAATATTGAAGGAGAATTTTCATGTATAGATTAGAAGACGAAGAAGACGAGGAAGAGTCAGGTGTGAATCTTTCTGTGCATCGCAAAGTAGACGAGCTTCTTCTTAAGCATCGCAGAATCTTTTTATCGGCGRMWRWWRWMKAKMGSWSAGCGAATGCTGTCATCAGAAAATTATGGTATCTCGAGCTTACAGATCCTGGAAAGCCTATTTTATTTGTTATTAACTCACCAGGAGGAGCGGTTGACTCTGGTTTCGCTATATGGGATCAGATTAAGCTTTTGACATCTCCCGTTACGACTCTAATTACAGGTCTTGCAGCATCTATGGGGTCTGTTCTTGCTCTTGTTGCAGGTAAGGGCAGGAGGCTTGCGACACCTAATTCAAGAATCATGATACACCAGCCATCTATTCATGGTGTGATTCGTGGTCAGGCGACAGATCTTGAGATTCATGCGAAAGAGATCTTAAAGACAAGAGACTCTCTTATTGCTCTTTATGTAGAAGCGACAGGTAWAGATACGGCTGTGATTGAAAAAGCTCTTGATCGAGATACTTGGCTGAGTGCACAAGAAGCACTGGAGTTTGGACTTCTTGATAAAATCGTAAATGATCCTAAGGATATAGTACTTGCGTAAGATATGAAGGTGAATTTTTCAAAATTTGAAGCTGCCGGCAATGATTTCATCATGATTGATGATCGCAAGGAGCAGTTTCCAGAAGAAGATGAAACCTTGGTCCAAAAGCTATGTCATCGTCAATTTGGTATTGGTGCAGATGGTGTGATCCTTATCCAAAACTCGAGCCGTGGCGATTATAAGATGCGTATCATAAATGCCGATGGCAAAGAAGCTAGCATGTGTGGCAATGGTCTCAGATGTACGGCAGGGTTTGTTGCGGACATTTTAAAGAAAAAACATTCTGAATTTCTGATTGAGTCTCTTCGTGCTGTGCATGCCTGCACCATTTTGGAAGATGAAGTTCATACAGAGCTTGGGCGTCCTATTTTGAAAGAGTTTTCAAAACATGTAGAAGTAGGGGAGTTCTCTTATAGAGTGCATCTTATAGATACGGGTGTTCCTCATGCGATTATGTTTGTGAATAGTTTAGAGATTCCGAATTTCTCGGCGACTTGCCGAGATATCAGAAACCACCCTCTTTTTTATCCAGAGGGAGTCAATGTGAACTTTGCGATGATTACTCCGGATGGAGAGTTGCATGTCCGTGTATATGAAAGAGGTGTTGAGGGAGAAACTCTTGCTTGCGGTTCGGGTGCTGCAGCCTCCTCTATTGCTGCAAAGTACATCTATAAGCTTGAGAGTCCGATCCAAGTGGTTTTTCATTCAGGTCAGAAGCTTCTTTGTCACCTAAAAGAAGAAGATTCTTCCATTACCTCTGTATCTGTGGAGGGGCCCTATCGACATGTTTTTGATGGAAAACTAGAGATTGATGTGATATAACCCATGGTAATAGACTCTATGGAGGAGCATAATTAATGCTTATTGGAATTCCTAAGGAAGTTAAAGATCATGAATACAGGGTAGGCGCAACTCCTTCGACTGTGAAGGCTTTTATTGCACATGGTCACACTGTCATGGTTGAAACAAGAGCTGGAACAAGCATAGGTTTCACAGACGAGATGTACCAAGAAGTTGGTGCGAGAGTTGTTGAGACGAAAGAAGAAGTCTACGAAGCTGAGATGATCATAAAAGTGAAAGAACCTCAGCCAATCGAATACCCTCTGATAAAAAAAGGTCAAGTTTTATTCTGTTATTTACATCTTGCTCCAGATCCTGATCAAACAAAAGCGCTACTTGAAAGTGGTTGCGTCGCAATTGCTTATGACACAATCGAAGATGAACATGGAAAACTGCCTCTATTAACTCCTATGAGTGAAGTGGCAGGTAGGATGTCTATCCAAGCAGGAGCTACAGCTCTTCAGATGGCGAATGGCGGAAGAGGGGTTCTTCTTGGCGGCGTTACAGGTGTAAAGCCTGGAAAAGTGCTTATTGTTGGTGGCGGGGTTGTTGGTACAGAAGCTGCAAAGATGGCGATGGGACTTGGTGCTGATGTGACTGTGTTTGATCGAAGTATTTCTCGTCTACGAGAGCTTGAAATGATGTTTGGATCAAGATTAAAAACGATGTACTCAACAGAAGAGTCTCTTCAAGAAGAGATCAAAGATGCTGATCTTGTCGTGGGTTCTGTATTGATCCCGGGTAAGATGGCGCCAAAGGTGATTACAAGAGAGATGATCAAATCTATGAAAAATGGCAGTGTATTTTGTGATGTTGCAATTGATCAAGGYGGMTGYTYTGAAACWTCRMAWSCAACNKACSMWKAYAANTCCWACWTWTRTWGWARAWGRTGTTKTRCATTAYTGYGTWRCKAATATGCCAGGTKCTKKTNYCTWTAMCNKCWACKYTWGCNTCTNYWYWMACNKCARCSTKYWMKTNANTGYTYTNMMWCTKKYWWMYKMAGGGTACAGAAAGGCTCTTAGTGAAGATCCTCTTCTTATGCTTGGTCTTAATGTTTGTCAGGGTAGGGTGACATATGAGCCTGTTGCAAATGACCTTGGTCTTGAATACTCTGATCCAAGATGGATACTTCTTGAAGAAGCTCTTGTCTAATTGCAACGTGCGTTATAACTATTGTTTGTGTATAAATAAACTTGCTTAATGTCAAAAGCAATTAGTGTCTAAATGAGCGAATTACCATTTCCAAAAGCTGATGTTGAGAAGGGAATATCCCTTCAAAAAACGGGCAAAGTAAAGAACGTTATATTTTCTGAGGGGACCTACCAGGTAGAGGTTTTTGATGAGGAGAATAATGAAACTTTATGGCCTTTCATACAACTAGATGACACCAATTTTGTTTCTGATTGTTTCTGCATGTGTTCAAAGGCAGAATCCCAGAAAAGCTGCGAGCATCTAGCTGCTGCGCTTCTTGAGATATATAAAGGTAAACTGCAGCCACTACATGTCCGATTTAGAAATTCTCTTTGGAATATTCTCATGCAGATGTCTGCCAAAAGACATGGTTATGAGACAAAGTGCCTAAAGAAACTTGACCCTGTTGGCTACTCTGCACAGTCTCTTTCGAAGAAAAAACTCTTTTGGATAAAGCCACACACAAAAGAAGCGGAAAATTTTTTAGACGATTTTATAAATAATCGAGTAGTTGAGACAGAAGAAACGTCTCTTAAATTTTCCAACCTCCCTCAAGAAGAGATAGTCCTTTGGAAAGAGGGAAGGCCCTCGCATCAGCTGCAATATGAACTATCTTTTTGGTCAGACCTTGCTAAGTGGCTTATGCTTCTTAATGATCAAAAAAATGAATGCAAGATCACATTTAAGCCCGCTAAAGGAGCGCTTCCTAAAGAGGTGCAGATAGCATTTAAGGAAGTTACTGTCTGGTTTTACATCGCAGAAGTAAACTGGGAAGAGTTAATACCAGTACTTATCAATATGGATACTACTCTTCCGATCCATGAGCTTGAAAGCATCATCATTGATAAGATCACCTACGATACAGAAAAGAAATCACTCAATATTCATTCCCATAAGCAAAAAGGACTCGATCAGAAGATTTTTGAGAATAAAAATGATCCTGATTTAGTTGAAGTTGGAGAGTGGTATTTCCATCCGAAAATTGGTTTTTTTCCAAAGAACGTAGATCCTCTTTTAAGAAAAAAAGAGATAAGAGGTGAAGGCGTAACGCAGATGCTAAAGAAGTATCCTGTGCTTCTTGAGAAATATTTGGATAATACCAATATCCATATGGGGATCTCGCAGGTGTCTTACAAGCTTCTTTTCGATGAAGGACACAAATTCCATATAAGTGCGTATTTGTTTAAGAAGGACGATCTACAAAAGCCTAGTTCTGCACAATTTGATAATTGGGTGTTTATAGAAGATAAGGGGTTTTATCAACTTGGTTCTCTTATGTTTAATGAGATAGAGACTCTGATTAGACAAAATGAGGTAGGAGAGTTTATTACCAAGCACAGAGTTTGGCTGAACCAATATGAAGGTTTCCAAACACATCTTACAAATATAGAATGTTATCTTTCTTACTTTTTAGATGCTTTTGGAAGATTGCATTTTAAAAGCTCGACAGACGCTTTTGAAGAGGCAAGTGGAGCTCTTGACCTTGGGGAGTGGGTCTATATTGAAGGGAGGGGGTTTTATGCAAAATCATCTTCAAAAGTGGAGCGGATAGTCACGCCTGGCAGAGTGATCACAAGAGAAGAGGTAAGTCCTTTTATTAAATCACACGAAGAAGATTTGGAGCAGATTAAGAGCTTTTTCAGTTTGAAGCAGCCGATTTTAAAAAGTGGTATAGAGATTTTGTTATCTGAGAAAGACGAGATCCTTGTGAGACCGAAGTATAGCTTTGCAAAAGGATACGATGAGACGAACGTGAAATTCTTTGGTGACTTCACTTTTGTTGATAAAGAAGGGTTTGTGCTTCTTCCGAAGGGAGGAAGAATACCAGACAGGTATCATTCTGAAGTATGTATTGATGAAAAGGACGAGCAGTTTTTTATCCAAGAAGAACTCCCGAATTTAAGGCCTCTTATTATTTCTCTTGATCAGAGGCTAAAGATGCCGAAGCAGCTTTCTTTGAAAGTGCATAACTTGGGTAAAGCATCTGAAGGTGTTTCGTCTCATTGGAATGTTCAGCTTGGGTATCAAAGCGAATTTGGAGAAGTGGATCTTAAGACGATTTATGAAGCGATCAAAAAGCGTAAGAGTTACCTAAAGACAGAAGCGGGACTACTTCACCTTGATGATCCAAGGTTTAATTGGATAAAAGCTTTACAGAGTGGTCATTTTATTGATGACACAACACTTGAGGTGTCCTCTCTTGAATGGATGAGGCTGAGTGTTCTTGAAACGATAAAGCCCCCGACTCCTGATGAAGAGGATTACGAATCCACAATGGAGTATTTAAATCAGCTAAGTTCATTAAAGTGTACAGATACGATGGATCTTGAGGGTTTGCAAAGTAATCTAAGACCTTATCAGTTCTTAGGTGCACAATGGCTTTGGTTTTTATATACGCATGGACTATCGGGTCTTTTATGTGATGAGATGGGTCTTGGTAAAACGCACCAAGCGATGGCACTTCTTGCGGCTTGTATGAACATGAAAAAAACGGGTACACGAAAGTTTATCGTTGTGTGTCCAACATCTGTGATTTATCACTGGGAAGAGCTTTTAAAAAAGTTCCTTCCAAAAGCGAAGGTGCTTGTTTTTTATGGAATCCAAAGATCACTTCGAGGATTTACAGAGAAAACAGATATACTTCTTACTTCTTATGGAACGTTGCGTTCTGAAAAAGAACTTCTTTCAGAAATTGCTTTCGATATCGCGATATATGACGAGTTGCAGATAGCGAAGAATGCGTATTCACAAACGCATAAGGCGCTGAAACATCTAAATGCTGATATGAAACTTGGTCTTACAGGAACGCCAATTGAGAATAGGATACTTGAGTTACATTCTTTATTTGATGTGGTGCTTCCGAATTATCTTCCAAGTGCATCTCTATATAAGGAACTTTTTGTTGTCCCGATTGAGAAGAACCAAGACAAAGGGCAGATGAAGCTTCTAAGAAATCTCATTCACAATTTTGTGCTAAGAAGAAAAAAATCAGAAGTTTTGGATGACCTTCCAGAGAAGACGGAAGAGATTTCTTACGTAGTTCTTTCTGAGGATCAGAAAAAAATGTACAAGCAGGCGTTTAAGACAAGAAAAGAACTGATCTTTAAAGATATTAAGAATAAGTCGCAGCCTCTTCCCTACATGCATATTTTTGCACTTTTCAATAAGTTAAAACAGATTTGTGATCATCCTGCGCTTGCAATGAAAGATGTAGAAAATTATGAGAAATATCAAAGTGGAAAGTGGGATCTCTTTGTAGAGTTGCTCTCAGAGGCAAGAGAAAGCGGACAAAAGCTTGTAGTGTTTTCTCAATACCTTGGTATGCTCAATATYATAGAGCAATATTTAAAGTCTCAAAARATAGGTTATGCGCAGATCAGAGGGTCTACAAGAAATAGAAGAGACGAGCTAATAAGATTTAGAGAGGACCCTGAATGTGAAGTGTTTATGGGCTCTCTTCAAGCAGCGGGTGTTGGTATTGATCTTGTGTCAGCGTCTGTTGTGATCCATTATGACAGGTGGTGGAATCCTGCCAAGGAAAACCAGGCGACAGATAGGGTTCACAGGATAGGGCAGAGTCGAGGTGTTCAGGTATWCAAACTTGTTACAAAAGGTTCTATTGAGGAGCATATACACAGATTAATTGAAAAGAAGCTTACGCTTCTTCGAGATGTCATAGGTTATGACGATCAGGACCAAATCAAGCAATTAAACAGAGAAGAGTTAATTGACATACTAGACACTATTAATAGAATCAAATAATAAAATTTTAGTTATTGTTTAATTTTTATTTTAGTTTGTTGTTTGTTTTATTTTCCAGTATAATAGTATTCCTATAAAGAGAGGGATTCATATGACAGCACTTCCAAGTGGTCCATGTGGAATTTGTCATCGGCCGCTAGCTGAGCAAATTTTAGGAGAGAGACAAATTGTAAAAACTGCGTGCAATCACTTAGCACACAGGTCTTGTTTTTTTAATGAGGAAACTCTTCGTAAAACTACGAAGRTTCAGACTCGTGTTTTGTGCTTCGATCAAAATWGTGACAAAGCTAGGAATTCAAATTTTCTTTATCGAGGAAAAAAAGAGACTTGGCAACAGGAAATTATTGTAACACAAAAGATCGAAGTGATTGAAATGCAGGTAGGCGACATGCCTCCAGTAACTGAAGGCCTAGTGGTATCGCCAGCGGTTCCGCCACAAGCGAGGACAACAAGGGCAGATCTTAGACCTTTTATTTACACAATCAATGCGTCGATCATAGCGATTACAGCAATATGCGCGTTTGCAGCTTTTCAAACGTATGTAGCAACACTCTTTGTAATGGGAGTCGGAGCTGCAGCAGTTTATTTCGTAGATAGATATGTAGAACAATATCTTCTTGCACCAGGTAATTAACTCTAAACCGGAGAAAAAAAATGACATCCCTAGCTACTTGTCAACACGGCAATAGAATCTCATTTCAAGAGGCAACAAAAAGACTACTTGATCTTTCATGCTTTGAAAAGTTTAATWYHWAKWYWKTTSMKRAAAAAAACTTCTTCTACAAAAGGTTGCAGTGGTTGCAGCGTCAGCTTTTGTACTTACCTTTGTGACCCCTATTATAAGTGCATATTGTGTTTTTACAGCACTTGCAGCAGCAGCATACTCATTTAGTTTTTTAAATCCGCATGACGGCTTTTGTTTGCAGTGCGCAGCAGCAGTAGCTGCTAGAACTGCAATAAGCTCTTAAAGAAGGATTATATGGCAACGATTCAGCTTCATAGAAATCATAAGTGTAACGTTTGCACAAAGCCGCTTGTGAAACCATCAGAAGTAGCTCTTGTAAGGCTTGTAAACAAGTGTGGTCATATCATTCATCAGAGCTGTTTATTGGAGAAATTAGCGAAAACAGTGGATAGATTTGATAAAATGGCACCCTGTGTAGTTGTGGATAATTTAGATGTTGTCCTTGGTAATAGTACACAACAACAAATTTGTTTTAATTAACGATGTATTGTATAGTTTGTCGAAAATTTAATTAAATAAAAACGGAGTGACATATGGCAGTATTGACATCTGCAACAACTTTATTAAGACCCCAGAAGTGCAATGTTTGTGATCTACCGCTTAAGAAAACGGAATCAGGTAAACATTCAACAACACTTGATCAAATCAAAAAATGCGGGCATGTTTTTCATAGAAAGTGCCTAGCCCAAAGTTTAAGAAATAGAGCGCTTGGCCGAATGGCTCCTATGAGAAGAGCCGAATGTCCAGAAGCTGAATGTAAAGAGATAGTATGGTTTACGTTCAATGCAAATAAGCTTAATTATAACAAATCACGGATATATCCAACCCTTCCAGAGGGGCAAGTTACGTCTTTGCGGACAATCACAGATGTGGAAGAAAGAGGCCCAATCACAAGGGATGCGCAGACCCTTCCAGAAGATCAAGTTACGTCTTTACCGACAATCACAGATGTGGAAAGAAGAGGTTCGATAAGGGGTGCGCAGACGGTAAAAAGAGCAGCGTATGCTCTTACAGCGATCGCTGTTGCGAGCTTTAGTATTGCATTTTTGTCCACATTTACAGCATGTGCGATAGCGGCAGCACTCTTTACTATTGCCGCATTTTCTGAGTCAAGAGTGATCGATTGGTACTTTCAAGTTAAAGATAATTCTTTCCAAGTAATTTCAAGAGCAGAGCAGTAATCAAATATTAAGTAGCAGCCTATTTATACAAATAGGCTGCTATTGTTCTCTATAATATCCCCAAATCTCTTGTTTATTCTAATTGTTTTTTGAATCGAGCTAATTGTTTGTTTCTATTGTGATATTTACTATAATATCCCCTTAATTTCGGAGGATTATATGGTTACAACAGCATTAACTGGAAATTGCGGTTCCTGCAAACGTAGTATTAGACCTTTGGACTCTCCTCATAGTAACGTTGCTATATTCAATGGTTGCAAGCACCAGTTCCACTTAGAGTGTTTAGATAGAGATGTTTTAAATATTCATAGAAAGAGTGTTGGTGAATTGCTCGAGTTTACTTGTATGGGACGAGCTACTGCTTTGGCAACGCATCATAACGGTCCTTGCACGAGCGTTGTTCATATCAAAGTGGTGGAAGAGGATGTTGAAGGGACTCTAAAAGTTTCATATAATCAATCTAATGAAGAGAAAGAACATAAGAAGGTAGAGATCTATGAGGTGGGAGTGTCTGGGAGTTTGACACAAGTTCGACATATCCCACTTGAGCTAAATCCTCAGGCAGCTCACCACAGGGTAGTAAGAGAGCTTAATAGGAGATTCGGAGCGCAGACACCTAGAGTTATAGTAAGAGAGGTCGTTCGCAGCGCTGTGAGAGGTGCTGGGATGTTACTCAATCTTGCTATGGTTTCTGTTGTTGCATTTGCATTT
>NVUU01000031.1 GCA_002402025.1 Candidatus Aerophobota bacterium | reverse complement strand
GGACTAAACGTGGTGGTATCAAGATCCGCATCGGAGGTATTAAACAGATAGACACTAGCATTAGTCATGGGACGATAAAAAATATCAGTTTTTTCTTGTAGAAGGAGATCTCTCTGGTGATACCAGGTTCCAATACCACAAGATTACAAGTGAGGCATTAAAGCGTATGGGAACCTATATTACCTCAAATTAAAACATAATGATAAGTTTAAAACATTAACTGTATTTGCAATATATTACGTTAATTGCCTATAATTACCCAGTTTAAAACTGGAGGCTAATTATGTCTATACAATACGTTGATGAATCAATGCCATTTACCTATTTTATGACTCATGAAGGGTCAGAAAATGTTCTACTACAGGAACTCGATAAAAATCATGGTGGTGCATCTGAGTTGCAAAAACACGCGGTAAATTTTGTAAAAAAAGATCGAGAGTCTCTCTCTCTCTCTGTTAAGAAGTTTGCTCTTTATTTATTTGCCGGGGTTTTACTAGTTATACCCGGGTTCCGTATTGCGTCTACTGCTTGTATTCTAGTTGCAACTTGGAATACCCCTGACATTCTAATCAGAGTAAATAACCTCTATCAAAATTACAAGGCCTTGCAAACTCCCCCTGCTCAGCTTACAGATGCCACAAGAGTTTAAACAAGCTAAAAACAAAAGGTAATACTATAATACTCTTGATTTCAAGGGCTATCCCATTCACAAGCATATTGAAAAGCAGCTTCTTCTTCTTCCAAATCATGAAGGCCCTTACATGGTATCAGAAAAAATCTCAGCACTTGGTAATGCTGCACTTCTTGCTATCCAGGMAGGCCCTTTTTCTTATGAGAAAAAAGCCTCGCAGCTAACGCTTAGTAAAGCGCTTGCAGAGAGCTTTTTTGACACACTAAGGTCCAAGCAGCAAACAGGCTACATCACAGCCTCTTGGGCAAAAGAAGTAGAAAAACAGCTCTTGCAGTTCTTTGTTGTACAATCAGCCACCCACGAACCAGAAGATCTGATTGCACGCTTTGAGATCTTTTTAGAAACTTTTATAAAAGATTTTTCAAAAGAGCTACCAGAAGAGCGTTTTGAGCAAATCGCAAAAGCGCAGATAGACCTTCTCAAAAAACCTCTACCAAACCTATCTGAGATGAGCTCCCATCTCTATACTTTGGCGTTCCAAAGGGACTGTCAATTTGATTATAACAATGAGCTCATCACAGCCATTCAAAACCTTTCTTACAAAACCTTAAGAAAAGATGCAAAAGCCTTCCTATCAAGGAAAAACTCCAAAAGGCTAGCTGTTCTTGTAGAAGGAGATCTCCCTGGTGATACCAGGTTCCAATACCACAAGATTACAAGTGAGGTATTAAAGCGTAAAAGCGTATGGGAACTTACATAACCTCNMWYKRMAWTNAKMWTRWTRRSWWKMRRMSAKKRRCYRTMTYGNKCAATAKANNKTCAGTTAGTTAGATATAGTCAGCCTCTTTTAAACTTTGAGGTGGATTATGTCTATACAATACGTTGATGAATCAATGCCATTTACCTATTTTATGACTCATGAAGGGTCAGAAAATGCTCTACTACAGGAACTCGATAAAAATCATGGTGGTGCTTCTGAGGTGCAAAAATTCATGGCACATGATGCAAAAAAAGATAGACAAACTCTCCTTCAATCTATTAGAAGTGTTGCATTTTTCTTATTTAACGGGGTTTTACTATCAATACCTAGGGTAAATTGTTGCCTTCCTGTTTTCGCTACGCTTGCCCTCTTGGAAGCAACTACTAACCTCCCTCTTAAAATAAATAACCTCTACCAAGATTACAAGGCCCTGCAAATGCCTCCCACGCAGCTTACAGATGCCGCAAGAGTTTAAATTAGTTAAACAGAAGGAAATACTATGTCAGTTCAAATTAACGATGAGCCAATGTCATTTACATACTTTATGACGCATACAGGCTCAGAAATCGCTCTTTTTGAAAAGCTCGAAAACAACCCCGGCGGGGCGAATGCCATACAAAATTTTGTAGTAAAAAATGTAAAGAGTGACCGTGATAATCTTATCTCTCAAATATTTAAGTTTGCAATGGCCGGCTTCTTTGTCGCTTGCTGTATTTCAAGAGATTATAGAACTGTTTACTTTGCAATTATGGGGATATTTATCACTAACTCTGCAATATGCATTAACAGCTTATATAACAGTTATATGATCTTAAATCCTTCTCCTATATTGAGCCCTGCAACGACTCAGTAATTTAAAAAATTTTCTTCAGGTGAATGAATATAATTAGAAAGCTCTGCGAGAGCTTCTGGCTCTTTATACTTTGCTTTCTGCGAAGAATGATCTCGAATATTTTTCATAACTTTTGATTTACGTTATGCTAAAATGTCACTATCTGAAAAAAACACTGTATAGATAAACATGAAAAAACCACCTAATTGCCCTAAATGTAGCTCGGAATTTACTTATAAAGATGAGAATCTACTTATCTGTCCGGAGTGTGGACATGAATGGGTAGAGAGTTCTGAATCTGAGGATCTCGAGAAAGAAGTCGTTGTAAAGGATGCCCACGGAAACATCCTCAAAGATGGCGATAGTGTAACCATTATTAAAGACATCAAAGTAAAAGGAACATCTTCTGCGATTAAAGTTGGAGTCAAAGTAAAAGACATCCGCTTAATCGAAGAAGTGAATGGTCATAACATTGATGCAAAAGTTAAAGGTTTTGGCGCGGTACTGCTAAAGTCTGAATTCGTTAAAAAGTGCAATTAACAAAAGAACTTATATTCTTAGAAAATAAAGCCACCATGCTCGCCAAGCTGCTGGATAAGCTTTGCAATAAGACCCGTCCAGCCAGTTTGATGTGACGCTCCAATCCCCTCTCCAGTATCTCCATGAAAATATTCATGAAAGAAAAGATAGTCTTTGAAATGAGGATCTTTTTGGAACTTTTTATTCCCTTTATAAACGGCTCTTAGCCCTTCGCTATCTTGTGTGTAGATATTTATGAGTCTTCTTGAAATCTCTTGTGACACTTCCCAAAGGTTCATCATATTACCAGAACCCGTTGGACACTCTACTTTGAAATCATCCCCGTAATAGTGATGGAACTTTTGAAGAGATTCAATAATGAGAATGTTCACCGGCATCCAAATAGGACCTCGCCAGTTGGAGTTGCCACCAAATAGCCTATTTGTAGACTCTCCTGGCTCATAGTCTACACAATATCTGTGGGAATTCAACTTTAGAACAAAGGGATCGTCTTTGTGTGAATGTGCAATAGATCTAATACCATAAGGACTTAAAAATTCTGATTCATCAAGCATGACTTTCAAAATTTTTGAAAGTTTTTCTCTATTTACAATTGCTAAAATACGTCTTCCGTTAACGCCTGGTGTACGCATACAAGCAACTTTAGTACAAAGATCATCTCTGTGCTTGATAAACCAATTCACGCGTTTATTATACCCAGGGAATCTTTCCAAGACCTCTGCCTCAACGGTAGCTACTGCAAATAGAGGAATAAGACCTACAAGAGATTTCACCTTGAGTCTATCAACCTCTCCGTTTGGCATCGCTAAAATATCATAGTAAAACCCATCTTCTTCATCCCAAAGAGAAGGAGCGGCTTCGTCTTCAAAATTGATTGCTTCTGCGATGTATAGAAAATGCTCATAGAATTTTGACGCCATGTCTTCATAAGCAGGATTTGTTTGAGCAAGCTCTAAGGCAATTGTTAGCATGTTCAAACAAAACATTCCCATCCAGCTTGTCGCATCTGATTGGTACAGTTCTCCACCTTCTGGAATATGCTCAGAACGATTAAACACAGAAATGTTATCAAGACCAAGAAAGCCTCCTTTAAATACATTTCTGCCACCTTCATCTTCTCTGTTCACCCACCAGGTGAAATTAAGAAGGAGTTTCTGAAATACCGACTCAAGGAAGTGATTATCTTTTCTACCTCTTCTCTTATGCTCGATTTTATAAACACGCCACGCAGCCCAGGCATGAACAGGAGGATTCACATCATCAAAATTCCATTCATAGGCGGGAAGCTGACCATTTGGATGCATGTACCACTCTCTTGTTAAAAGAGTCAGCTGGCGCTTTGCAAACTCTGCATCCACCATCGCAAGAACAATAGTATGAAAAGCAAGATCCCATGCAGCAAACCAAGGATATTCCCATTTATCTGGCATAGACAAAATATCATCATTGTAAATGTGGGGCCAATCTTGGTTCCTTACATTTTGTCTGATTAGCTTTTCTGTAAATACAGCCTTATCTCCATGTATCCAGTCTTGCATTACATAGTGATAGAATTGCTTCGACCAAAGCATCCCAGAAATCGCTTGACGCTCTATCATTTTATGTTCATTGGATAGATCTTTTGGAAGAAGTTCCTCGTAGAATTGGTTCGTGTCATCAAGACGAGCTTTGTAAACCTTTCTTGCGTCAGAAAGAGGTTTTTTTTGTGCGTTTTCATCAGAGAGTCTAAGAATAACACGCTTTGAATCTCCTGGAGGGATCGTGAGCTTATACACAAACGCAGCCTTTGTCCCCTGCAAGTTCGCATTCACAGCTTCTTTGTCATCTCTTATGAGGTACTCATGAAATGCATCTTTAACATGGGCGGATTTGTTTTCTGAATTAAACAGTTTATTGTTGTTTGTTTCATTGTCTGTAAAAAGAATTTCATCAGGAGTTTCACCGTAAAGAACATATTCACCAAAGTCTTTTTTCTCACAAACAACAGATGCATATTCTTTGCCAGACATCCCGATTTTCAAATGAGGTCTTTGTACATCACTCTGCCAAGCCCAAGTATTTCTGAACCAAATGGTCGGAAGCACATGAAGGGTTTTTTCTTCCTTTGCTCTGTTATGTACAGTGACATAAATAAAAAGATCTTCCACATTTTCTTTTGCATACTCAATGAAAATATCAAAATACTCATCGTCATCGAAAATGCCCGTATCAACAAGTTCATACTCTCTTTCAGTCTGATCTCTTTTAGCGTTTTTATTTATAAGATCTTCATAGGGGAATTTCCCCTGTGGGTATTTGTAGAGGTATTTCATGTAGCTATGTGTTGGAGAGGAGTCTAAGTAGTAAAAATAGTCTTTTACATCTTCACCGTGGTTCCCCTGCAAGTTCGATAAACCAAAGATACGTTCTTTTAAGATATCGTCTTTACCATTCCAAAAACTTAAGGCAAAACAAAGCTTTTGGTGATTATCAGAGATCCCAGCAATCCCATCTTCTCCCCATCTATACGCTCTTGAATGAGACTGGTTAAAGTCAAAATAGGCCCAAGCATCACCATCTTCACTGTAATCTTCTCTTACAGTTCCCCACTGTCTTTCTGAAATATAGGGGCCCCATTTTTTCCAGTGCTTTACTCGTTTTTCGTTCTCTTCAAGACGTTTGATTTCAACACACAAAGCTAAAAGCTCCTGAAAATAATTTAAGATTGACTGTAAACTCCTTATATACGATGAGGAGTGTTATTGTGAGAATTTTTTTTATTTGTTTATGAAATATTACACTATTGTTATTGGATCTGGTGCTGCGGGGCTTGTTGTAGCGATGGGTCTTGCTAAAGCAAATAAGAAAGTTCTGCTTATAGAAAAAGGTCACTTTGGCGGCGATTGCACAAACTATGGCTGTATCCCAAGTAAATCTCTTATTGCTTCTGCAAACGCTGCTCATACTTTAAAAAAAGCAGATTCCTTTGGCCTCAAAATAGAGGGATCTCTTGACACAAGCGGAGTGTTTTCAAGAGTGCAAGGCATTATTGAAAGAATACGCTCTCACGAAGATGAAAAGGCTCTTACAAACCTCGGTATTGATGTTTGCATAGGGGAAGCAAAATTCAAAGATGCTAAAACAATAGAGGTAGATGGCAAGGGCTCATTTACCGCAAATTACATCTTGATCGCAACGGGATCAAAAGCAAACATCCCAAATATYTCTGGTTTGCAAAACACTCCCTTCTTAACAAACGAAACCATTTTTTCTCTAAAAAACGTTCCAGCATCAATGACTTTCCTTGGAGGCGGGCCTATTGGCTGTGAACTTGCCATGGCTTTTGCAAGACTTGGGACAAAAGTTTCCCTTATTCACAAGAAGAAAGGCCTTCTTGATAAAGAATGTGAAGAGGCGCAAAAAACACTCGAGGAAGTATTTATAAAAGAGGGTATAGATCTTCATTTAAACAGCTCTATCAAAGAAGTTACGCATAGCACTGAAGGATTCAGCATAAAAATCTCCTCTTCAGAAGAATCCCAGATTGCATCAAAAGAGCTAATGATAAGCATTGGAAGATCTCCCAATATACACGAGTTAAATCTAAAAAATGCAGATATTAAATACAAAGATTCAGGAATCATTGTAGATGCATACGGAAGAACGAACATTAAACATATCTTTGCTGCGGGAGACGCAATAGGCCCTCCTTTTTTTACCCACTTTGCAGAAAACCAGGCAAGGGCCATATTGACAACACTACTTCTCCCCTTTTCAAAAAAAAGAAGTTCTCAATACCTTCCAAGGGTAACGTTCACAGACCCTGAAGTCGCCTCTTTTGGTATGAGCTACAAGGATGCTTTAAATAGTTACCGCGAAAAATCGATCGCCGTATATAGAGTAAAACTAAAGGGTATCGATAGAGCGGTTACAAACGGTACAGAAACAGGCTTTGTTGAGATCGTTACAAAAAGACTCAGTAGTAAAATCCTCGGCGCTACAATCGTTGCAAAAGGAGCTGGAGAAATGGTGCAAGAATTGCTTGTTGCAAGCTATACAAAGACCCCTCTAAGGAAGCTTGCCTCTATCATACACCCCTATCCAACTATGTCACTTGCAATAAGAAAAGCTGCCGACCTCTGGCTTACTGAAACCTTAATCCCTTTTATAAAAAACCCCTTTAAGTTTTTATGAGTGAAGAACAGCAAGAAGAAAAAAAACCAAGCGGTTGGAATACTTTTAAGAAGTGGATCCCTCTTATTGTCATTGTGATTGTTGCATTTACGGCTTACTTCTTAGGGCTTCATAAATATTTAACTTTTGACAATCTTAAGCGCTATCATGACACGCTCACAAGCTATGCAAAAGATTACCCCGTACTCTCTGTCGTTGTATATATGGGGGTATACTTTTTAGGGACCGTGTTTATCCTCCCTGAAATGGCCATTTTGACGCTTCTTGGAGGGATGCTTTTCCCCTTTCCCCTGAGCGTTGTATATACTGTTTTTCCAGCAACTATCGGAGCTTGCCTCATTTTCTTTGTCGCAGAGACCGCAGTTGGAAAATATATCGCACAAAAAGCATCAGGGCTTTTAAAAAAGATGCAAAAAGGTTTTCAAAGAGACGCCACGAACTATCTATTATTTCTTCGCCTTGTTCCTTTATTTCCTTTTTGGCTTGTAAACGTTGCACCTGCCATTTTTAACGTAAGGCTATGGACTTATACTTGGACAACATTTGTTGGGATCATTCCAGGAACGGCTGTTTTTTGCTATGTTGGGCACAGCTTAAACTCGATTTTTGAAAATAACGAAACTTTTTCCATTGAAGCAGTCTTATCATCAAAGGTTGTAATAGCTCTTATCGCACTTGGTGCGATTATTATCGTCCCAGTGCTGATTAAATATATAAAAAACAGAAAGAAGAAAGATGATGATTGATAGTTATTTGCGATCTCCCTACCAAAAGATCATCATTAATCCGATTTTAAGAACGCCCATCTTAAAAAAAACCGTTCCAAATACGCTTACTACCTTAGCTCTTCTTACAGGACTTTTAACAGGATACTTTCTCTTTAGTCAAAGAATCACACTAAGTATCGTCTTTCTTGTGCTCTCGGGCTTTTTAGACACACTAGACGGCTCTCTTGCAAGACACTTGCATAAGACAAGCGATATTGGAGCGGCCTTTGATATCTTTTCTGATCGGGTTGTTGAAACAGCCGTCATCATCGGGCTTTTTTTGTATGATCCTACAAGAGGTTTACAAACTCTTCTCATGCTTGCAAGCTCTTATCTTTGTGTGACTTCTTTTCTTGTTGTCGGAATCTTTTCAGGAAAATCTTCAGAGAAAAGCTTTCATTATAGCCCAGGTATCATAGAACGAGCAGAAGCTTTTATCTTCTTTTTCGTTATGATCCTTTTTCCAAATTTATTTAGTACACTTGCCTATTTGTATAGCTTCCTCATTCTCTTAACCGCTGTAATCCGCATGTACCAGTTCTATATTAAAGAAAGACAGTCTTTGTAATTTCCCTATAAAAAAACATCAAGCTCAATATTCTGGAATACTTGAACAACGTAATTAAAAAAAACAATCCAAACAATATCGAAATAAATAATTACTATTTTATGATTTGTTTATATCGTTGAAGAAAAACAAGAATTGCATTAGAATTTGCTGCTTATGGTTTTTTCTAGATCGAAAAAAAACAAACCTTTCCAGATATCAAATATCTCCGTTCAGCCAGGAGAAAATATTACAGTTGCCCTCGAGTGTCCTCAAGTACATTCGTGTGTTCCGATGTACATCCCCATACATGTTCTACACGGGAAAAAGGAAGGTCCTGTKCTTTTAATCTGCGCAACGATGCACGGAGATGAAGTGAATGGAATCAGTATTATTCAAAAACTTTTAAGTATGAATTTACTAAAATCTCTGGCTGGCACCATATTAGCAATCCCCGTAATGAATGTTTATGGGCTCATGGTTTCCTCAAGAACCCTTCCAGACAGACGTGATTTAGACGGATCTTTCCCTGGGTCTGAAACAGGATCCTTTTCATCTCGACTCGCACACACATTAAATACACAAGTCATCGRAAAAGCCACTCACTGCATAGATCTCCATACGGGAGAACCTCTTACTCAAAGCCTCCCTCAAATCCATACAAATGGCAATTGTCATGAATCCATAGAGATGGCCAAGGCATTTGGTAGCCCCGTTATTATGAATACTGATTCTCAACATGGAATGCTATGGCTTTCGCACAAAAAAAATTCGATTCCATCCATTATTTATGAGGTCGGAGAAGCTCAAAAAATCCATAAAATGGGCGTAAATTTAGGAGTTCAAGGGATTCTTAGTGTTATGAGATCACTTGAAATGTTACCTCCTCTCAAAACACCACGAAAAGAGCACCCCTATATTATTTCAAGCGTTAGTAAGTGGATTTTTTCACCTTCGTCTGGGCTTTGTGAACTCGCTCAAGAACTTGGCGCACACGTAGAAGTTAACAAAAAACTTGCTCGAATTTCAGATCCTTTCGGTTCTCAGAACGTCGAAAATATTTACTCAAACACTGCAGGAGTTATCATAGCAAGCAATATATCTCCTATTGTGAATGAGGGAGACCCTATTGTTCAAATAGCAGAATTTAGCGTCCAAGAAGCTGCAAAAATAACCAAATGGGATGAACAAAAAGAGGACTTAATTTGAAGAAAGTAAACACAACGGGCGTTTTAATTTGGTCGCTTGCTGTACTATTCTTTCTCTATGAGTTTTTTCTAAGAATAATGCCCGGAACCATGGCGAGTTCTATTATTGATAGCATGGGCATTANATACGAGCAATTCGCTTTCATAGGCTCCTCATATTATATCACTTATGCTCTTATGCAACCTATTGTCGGACTCATTGTTGATAAATTCGGTGTACGTCTTTTTTTAACAATAGCATCAGGCCTTTGCGCTGTAGGTGTTATTGGATTTGCATTTTCTGATGGTTTTTGGGGTGCGTTCATAAGCCGTATGATTATTGGATATGGCTCCTCTTTTGCCTACGTCTCTCTGTTAATGCTAGCCCTTAACTGGTTCCCTACTAAACATTTTGGCTTTGTTTGTGGTCTCTCACAATTCTTAGGTGCAATAGGCCCCCTCCTTGCAGGAGCTCCCGTCGCCTACCTTTTAAAGTCTGTAGATAGTTGGAGAAGCTTATTTCTTTGGTCGGGATATATTGGAATAATTTTAACCATTTGCATTGGCATTTTTATTAGAAACAAACCAAAAAAGACAAATCATAACATCTTTTTTCTCATAACACCTGGCCCTTTTTTCTCACGAATGCGATCGTTACTTTCCCTTGGGCAAATTTGGTGGATAATGCTTTACTCCAGTATGATGTATGTATCTCTTCCTCTGTTAGGAGCCTATTGGGGAACAACTTACATGGAAACCCGAGGCTTTACTCGACCTACGGCTGCATTAATTATATCAATGATCTGGGTAGGCCTTTCCATTGGCTGTCCATTATGGGGCAGAATTTCTGATCTTACCCGAAGACGAAAACCTTTCCTCATGCTATGTGGTCTTATTGGAGCCGTCAGCTCATTTTGCATTATCTTCATAAACATCTCGAATTTATATTTACTTTTAGCATTATTTATATTGGTTGGCATTGCGAGCGCTGGACAATCACTCGCTTTTCCAACAATTGCAGAAAATGTGAAACAAAGTTTGCGTGCTACAACAATTGGTCTAAACAATGCAGGAATGATGCTCGCTGCTGCTGTTTTTCCACCTATCATTACAACTATCATTCAAAATTCTGCGAACAAAAACTCGCTTCTTCAAGCTCATTTTACTAAGGGATTTATATTTATCCCGATAGTCTACGCTATTGGAGCCCTCATAGCCTTATTCTTTATAAGGGAAACGTTTTGCAGAGAACAAAATGAAATTCATAGAATAGTAAAATAGCTCTTTCTATAAGAAATAAAAAAAANCCGCTATTTTAAAAAAATAAATTCACACAAAACACTAAATTAACTATATAAAGAATTAACAGAAGGTAATTAAGTTATATAGTGAATAAACTAACTCTTTCATTAATACAAAAAGCTCATAAAAACCACCTAAAGTGGTTCCCTACAACATCTATCGAATACTGTGAGATCCTGTCATACACTCTTGAAGTGCCCTTCTTTTTTAAGTGTGACTTCCTTCAGCCCATGGGAAGTTACTGCATTCGAGGAGCTTACTTTATGCTCTCATCACTAGATGATGAAAGCCGGTCTCAAACAATCGCCATAGCGGTAGACGAAGATCAGGCGCTTAGCTTTGCCTATGTTGCAGAACTTCTGAATCTTGCAATGGTCCTTTACATACATGAGCCGGAAGATCTTACTCTTAAAGGGAAAATTGCAGAACATAAAGTAGAGCTTAAAACCTTTCCAATAGACGCAAATATTTCAAAAATCTCTCTTAAAGAATCAGAAATCATGGGATATTTGCATCTTAACATTAACAACAGTCCCATGATCGAGGCTGCAAACGGCGGGTCCCTTGCCATTGAAACATACGATCAAATCCCCCAATTAAGAAACATCCTGCTTCCTCTATCGGAACTAAGCCTCTCTAAAGGGTTTATCCATTTTGTAAGACAAAAGCATCCCAATTGTTTGATCTACGGATGCTGCGATAAGAAAACAGAAAAAAAACTCCCAGATCTTGATATCGACGATGTCATTACAGTTTCTGAAAAACAAAAAGAAGCCGCCTGCATCTGGTTGCTTAAACAACACAATCTTATTGTAACACCAGAGGCAGCCTCTGTGATCGCTGCATGTTTCAGTAGAAAACTGCCAAAACTTGAAGGTGTTACAGGAACTATTCTAACAGAAAGGAGTCTTCCCTTCGAAAAACTCCAAAGACTTGTTAGTTAATCCCATAAGCGTCTAAAAAAGCTCCCAGTTCCGGCTYTCTTCCAAGATAGTTCCGAAGAAGAATTTCTGGATCTTCTGACCCGCCACGACCGATGATTTCTTTGATGTAGCGCCTGCCAGCCTTAGGATTTAAAAGCCCTTCTTTTTTGATTTGAGAGAAAACATCAAGAGCAAAGACCCTTGACCAAAGATAGCCATAGTATCTAGCTCCATACCCATCAAGATGTACAAAACTTGCTTGCTGATGTGATTTCATGTCAAATGCAAAAGAACTACCACTTTTCTCATAGAGATCTTTATAAAGGCTAATCGTGTCTTTATCATCACCCTTTAAAAAACACTCTAGTGAAAGATGCGAGAGAAGACATTGTCTCACAACAAAATTTCCGGAATCCATCTTTCTTGACGCAACGATCTTTTCAACAAGTTCATTAGGTAGAGTTTTTCCTGTTTTATAATGCGAGCTCACTCTTTGTAAGATGTCTTTATCCTTAAGCCATTCTTCTAGGATCTGAGAAGGAAGTTCGACAAAATCTGTTTTCACATTGTAGCCTGACGTAGACACATACTCCGTTTTCCCCAAGACAGCATGGATCCCGTGACCAAATTCGTGAAAAAAAGTTCTCACCTGATTAAGCGTCATAAGAGAGGGATGATCTTCCGTTGGTTTTGGARAATTCATAATCAGCAGGTTAATTGTTGGTCTCATCGAACCATCAGAAAATGCAAGTCCCATGTACATCGGGCAAGAGCAAGCATGATGATACTTATTCTTTCTTGGATAGAGATCCATAAGGATGTAACCAGAAACTTTTTTTGCATCTTTCTCTTTGATCTGGATCAATCTKWCNRKMMTCRWKCYAMAKARATGNANRAYYSGAANMTKCTNYTGMTSTMMMGRKCAWMAMMCNSTCWYMTAAACATCCATGAGTCCGCTGATTGTAGACTCTAGTGGGAAGTACTCTTTCACAATGTTGTCATTGAAAGAATACACTTCAGATTTATATTTTTCTCTTGCGTAAAGTACATTCCAAGGTTTTAGCTTAGATTCTTCACTCGACRCTCCAAGAATCTTCTTCAGCTGAAGAGCTTCTTCCTTTTCTTTTGCAAGAGATTTATCAGAAAGCTTAATTAGAAATTCTTGCGCTTTTTCAGGGTTCTTAACCATCTCAGAAGAGAGCTGGAAATGAGCAAAACTTTCGTAGCCAAGCTCTTTTGCTAGATGATCTCTTTTTCTTATGATCTTATGCAAAACCTCAATATTTGCAGGATAGGCCCTGTTGTTAAAAGCTCTATACAAATCTCTTCTTACATCCTCAGATTCGCAGGATTTCATCACTGTAAAATAGGTTGGATAATCGCAAGTAAGAAGATAGTTTTCTTTTTCATCCATATCAAGCTGAGATACAAAAGATTCAGGAAGTGCTGCGAGCTGCTCCTTTGTTGCAAGAGCATTTGAGTGATCTTCTCGTATATTTTTTGCAAAAGTCTGCTGCAGAGTAATGAGCTCTTTTGTGAGTTTTTTTACATTTGCTCCATCTTTTTCAGAAAGATGCAAGCCATCTTTTTTCATATCAAGAAGAACTTCAGAAAGCATGTAGTCATGCCTTTTCTTAAAACTTTTGCGCTTTTTCATCTTCTTTTGAAAATCGCTCATGATTCCATATAGTTCTCTATGCTCACTTCTAGACTCTATGTAAGCTTTATTAAGCTCTAACCCAGAGTTTAGGTATGTCTCCCTTAACGTATCATCTTTCTCAACCATAGCAAAGGTTTGCATGATTTGTATCGCTTCTGCTATGCCCGCTTCTATCACATCAAACTGCTGCAGAGTATTGTCTACTGTTCTCTTCTTAGGATGAATTTCCAAAAATGACTGAAGTCTTGTATTGTAGTTGCTTAAAGCATCTTCTTTGTACTTCAATATATCGGCAGAAGAAGTAAAATACATTTTCTGTATTGCCGGTACGTTTGCTACATTTTCATAAGCAAAACGGTCTATTTTTCCCGCAAATGTGCAGGATGTTACAGCTAAGATAACACAAGTAATTATTCGATGGATTCGATTCATTTTTTACCCTTTATTTACCTAAGTAGAAGGGGGTACTTTTATAAATCTTTGAGGTTAAAGTCTAGAAAAATCTATGAGTTTAAAGGTTCATGTTATGAAAAACAGCGTCAACATCATCGAGATCTTCTAAATATTCGATAAGGGCTATGTTCTTCTCTTTTGACTCATCATCGCAGTCTACACTTGATTTGGGGATGTGCTCAAGAGTCGCCTCTTCGCAAAGTATCTTCTTAGACTCGATTGCATCTTTTACTTTGTAAAGTTCATCAGGCGCAGTTGTAATCATAAAGTACTCATCACTTTGCTCAAAGTCTTCTGCACCAGCTTCTGTTGCAATTAAGAATAGTTCATCTTCTGAGCACGAATCCTTTGCTACTTGTAGAACCCCTTTTCTTTCGAAATTAAAAGAAACAGAACCAGGGGTTGCAACACTGCCACCTTTTTTGTTTGTTGCGATACGCATATCAGAAGAGATGCGGTTCTTATTATCTGTCATCACCTCAGCAAGGATGCCCACGCCGCCGTGGCCATATAGCTCATACATCATCTCAGTAAAGTCTGACTGATCCTTACTACTTGCCTTTTTGATATTTCTTTCAATATTTTCATTTGGCAAATTCGCAGCTTTTGCTTTTGTCAGAGCAAGCCTTAACTTGGGGTTTGCTTTAGGATCAGATCCCCCTTGTTTTACAGCGTTGATGATTTCTTTTGTGATTCTTGAAAACAGCTTACCTTTAGCCGCATCAGCTCTTGATTTTTTGTGCTTTATATTCGCCCATTTACTATGTCCAGCCATAACCTAAAGAACCATTTCCATGTTTATCTTGCATCGGTATTTCCCACCTTTCTCTTTCAAGAAGCCTTCCTGTCTCCCATACTCTTTAAAGCCAAGTCTTTTATAGAGACTATATGCAGGGTTGCCTTCATAAACTTCTAAGTGAAAAAGCTCGATGCCAAATTTGGATTTGGCTTGCTTTTTCATCTGATTAAAAAGCTTTGTTCCCACACCTTTCCCTCTAAAATCAGGATGCACAATAATCGCAAATAAACTCTGATGCTTAAGTTTTTTGAAATGATGAAGATATAAAACAGCTATCCCAGCGGGTTTGCCATCAATACATGCCGTAAATGACGCCCCTTGCGCTTTGTAGCTCAGCCAAATACGTGCCGCATCTTCTACCTCTGGCAAGTTATCAAGAGGAAACCAGTCTAGAACAACAGGGTCCATGAGCCATTCTACTAAATGCGCCCTATCATCTTCTTCAGAGATCCTGATGGTAACATCATGCGCCATCTTTTTTACCTATCGTAAACTCTTTCTCGTAATAGCTTCGATCTTTATAGCTGTTTGCTGCGCACTTCACATAGCGCTTTTGAGTATAAATCTTTTTGTACTCATGCTTTTCTAAAAGATGTTTAATCACACCATCCCCAAAAACTTCAAAGCCAAGTTTTTCAAAACGAAAATAGTTTTTTCCAAGATGTTCAATATTTTTAAGAAGCGATGTTCCTATCTGCTTTCTTTGCATTTTTGGATCCACAATAAGATACACAAGAGAGTGATGTACAAGCTTGATATAAGGCATTAAGAAAAGAGTGGTAATACCGCAGGGTACTCCCTTGTAGCACGCTGTGAGACCTGATTTATACCGCGAAAACCCAAGCCAGATCTTGAGCATTTCATCCACTTCTTTTTCGTCTTTCATGGAGAAGTGATCAAGGACATCTTTTTCAAGAAGCCATTTTTTTAAAAAAGCTCCATCTTCAAGTCTTGTATAACGGATATCAAAAGCTTTTTCTTCTACGATACTCAAGTATTTTACCCAAACTCTTTTAAAAAGGCTGTGATGAACTCATCAATTGCTCCATCCATCACATCTTGTATGTTTCCTTTCTCAAACTTTGTTCTTGTATCTTTGACAAGGGTGTATGGCTGGAAGACATAATTTCTAATCTGAGAACCCCAAGCAATCTCTTTTTTCTCACCACCCTTAATAGCTTGCTCTCTCTCTAGAACTTCTCTCTCATATAACTTAGACTTTAAAATCTTAAAACAGGTTTCTTTGTTCTGCAGTTGAGAACGCTCATTCTGACAAGAAACCACAATCTTTGTTGGAATATGTGTCACTCTAACAGCGGAGTCTGTTGTGTTGATATGCTGACCACCCGCGCCAGAAGCCCGCATTGTGTCAATGCGCAAATCCTTGGCAGGCAGATCAATATCAACCTCTTGCGCTTCAGGTAAAACCGCGACGGTTGCCG
>NVUU01000030.1 GCA_002402025.1 Candidatus Aerophobota bacterium | reverse complement strand
CAGCACACCCATTTACGACCAGGGTAAACTCAGTGGCGCCGCCGTTGTTTTTAAAGACATCAGTGAACGCAAGCGCAATGAAGAGGCTTTGCAAGCAGCGCATTTAGAGCTGGCCCGCATGAAGGAACGCCTTGAGGAAGAAAATGCCTATTTGCAGGAGGAGTTTAGCGAACAGCACAATTTCAAAGATATCATCGGTTAGACCCCAATAGTATAGGGGACAGAATTTTAAATATTCTTAAAGAACGTTATTGTATTTCATGAAGATCTCCTTTTGTATTCCAACTTTTAATCGGTGCATACTACTAAGGCAAACTATAGAAAGTATTTTGAGACTTGATGATAAAAATATAGAGATTATTGTTAGTGACAACGCGTCTACAGATGATACAGAAGTTTACATAAAGAGTCTCCAGGGGCGTCATGAACATATCCGATATCATAAATGGTTAAATACAGTAGATTGTGGGAAGAATTTGTTAAAAGTAGTTGAGCTTGCAACCTGTGATTACTGTTGGTTATTAACCGACGATGACATCATACAGATAGACTCTCTTGATAATATACGAATGATATTAAACTTATATCCAGAACTTTCAGGGATCAGTGTAAACGTTGAGGGGTTCGACAAAAATTTAGTGAAGAAAAAGTGCATTCGATACGCTCATAAAATGAATGAATCGAAGTATTTTGACTCTTTTGAAGAGTGTTATAATGAACTTGGAGCATGGTTTGGTTATTGGTCTGCTCTCATTGTTAATCGAAAGAGATGGGAAGCGGCTAGAGTTAATCCAAAACATCTTGATTTTCATGGTTATCATCACCTTTTTTTAGTATGTGAGATGATTAGAAAAAATCCTAAGTGGTTTTTTTTAAATCAAAAATGTGTTGCCTACAGAGCAGACAGTGAGAGTTATGCTTCAGAGTTTGGAATTTTTAACAGATATAAATTGGATCTTTATTCATATAAAAAGATTGGGGAAGATTTTTTTGGACAAAAGTCGAAAGTAGCAAAAAAAATATGCAAACGAGTTTTAAACAGTTATTCTTTTTGGCAACTCGTAAGTATAAAATATATGAAGGGAAATTTGCGCCTATTGTTTAGGCTATGCATACTGTCTCTTAAGTACTATAAATTTCATCCTGAATTTTGGTATAAGTTGCTACCCCTGTTTTTTATGCCAAGACCTTTTCTTCTAGCGTTAAGATATCTATATAGAAGGCTAATATTATGAATCCCATTTTATCGATTTCCATACCTACATTCAATCGAGCAAGCTTTTTGCAAGAGGCGCTAGATTCGGTCCTTCTCCAACATCAAGAAGGCGTTGAAATTGTTATTAGTGATAATGGCTCGTCCGATAATACACAGGAAATAATTAAACATTATGCAGACAAACACCCCTTTATTCGTGTTTGTGGCTTTAAGGAAAATAAAGGAATTGATCAAAATATTGTAAACGTGGTCAAGCATGCACAAGGGGAATACGTACAACTATTTTCCGATGATGACCTTTTCACAAAGGATTTATTAAAAACAATACTTGATGAAGTAGTTAAAACAAGCCCAATGGCTATTTGTTTAAATCATTTCAGCTTTAAGCAGAGACCACAGTCCTCAAAACCCTTTCTTCCGAATAAAAGGTTGAGTTTTGAGAACGGGAGAAAATTTTTTAGCTTTTGTGGACTAGGATTTATTTCATCTCTTATTTTCAAAAGAAAGGAAGCTCTTGAGTACATTGATACAGTAAAAATGGGCAAAGAGTGTGCTCATCTAGATATAGTTACAAGACTAGTATTACAGAAACAAGGACCATTTATTTATCTAGGTACTGGTTTGATAGCCGGAAGAGCTCCAGAAATTCCTAGATACAACATGATCAATTCATGCATAGTTTTCCAAAAACAGTTATATTCAGAGCTTTTCGTTCAGAAATTGATTTGTAATGCTTTATATCATACCTTGCTAAGGAAGTTAATATTTTCGGATTTGCCTTGAATTATTTATAGAATGTATCGGAACAAAATCTATGATGCTGAATACATCAAACCACTAATGATTGAATTTAATAAACATCCAATTTATAAGTCTGCAATTGTTATTTATTTTTACATGAATAAAAGGATCGTTCTCTTTTCAGGGAGCTTTATAAAGTCCATAATTAGTAGAAAAAAGCTATTTAAAAGAAGAGGGATTTAACATGAAATTATTGTTATCTGTGAATTCGTATGTTTCTAGACAAAATATGTTATTTATTAGTTTGCTGTTTTGTTTTGTGTCATTATTTAGTATTGCTGAATCAAAAGATCGAAGACCTACTTTGCCCTTTATTACGGGAGATGCGTTTAGAAGTATTGCAGACCATATCTTTGATGTAGAAATTCAAGATATTAATCCTGACAATGTTAAAGAAAGAGATGTTATTTTTGTAAGCTCTAATCGTTTAAGAGAATTTTTTGGAATAGTGCATCCTAAAATACACTCCAGATATATTTTGATAACACACAATAGTGATACCGGAGTTCCTGGAGAGTTTTCATCTTTCTTGAATGATGAAAAGATATTAGTTTGGTTTGGCCAAAATGTTACAAACTATGTACACGAAAAACTAATCCCCATTCCGATTGGTTTGACTAACAGATATAATTCTTTAGGGGATCCTGTACATATAGAATCCGCCATGAAAAGAATTGCTCGAAAGAAGAAATATCTTTTGTATTTGAATGCGCCGCTTCATACCAATCGAAACGTACGAGAGAAGGCATATAAATATTTTGAGGACAAGAACTTTTGTGTAAAAGTCAGAAGAAGGGTTCCTGTGGATAGGTTTTTTGATCATATTTCACGTTCCAAGTTTGTGGTTTCTCCAAGAGGAAATGGGTTAGATTGTCACAGAACTTGGGAAGCCCTATATTTAGGAGCAATACCAATTGTAATTAAATCATCTATGGATAGTGCTTTTGAAGATTTACCAGTTCTTACAATTTCTTCTTGGGAAGAAGTTACGGAAGCTTATCTTCTTGAACAATACAGTAATATGAAAAAGAAGAAGTACATGTTTGATAAACTATATGCTAAATATTGGTTAGATTTGATTAAATCATATAAATAACTTATAGAAAGTTATTTTTCGAGCAAGCCGATTGCAGTAATAAACTCATATGAGGATAAATTGAAAAAAACCATATTAAAGTTTACTCAATATATCTTGGTACTACTTCCTGTGTTTTCTTTTTCCTATGAAAAGGGAATATCAGTTGTAATACCCTGCTATTATAAACATTTTGATGAGTTAAATGAGC
Organism: Candidatus Aerophobota bacterium; assembly: GCA_002402025.1. GTDB lineage: Bacteria > Chlamydiota > Chlamydiia > Chlamydiales. The sequence continues at coordinate 12,761 of NVUU01000030.1, read as the reverse complement.
TTTTGGATGCTTATGCAAGTCAAACTCAAAGACCGGACGAAGTTGTTATTTCCTTATCTGAAGCCAACAAAGTGGACACCAAAGAGATTGAAAAATTAAGAAATTCCAGTTGGCCATTTCTAGTGCAATTGATTCAATCTTCAAATAGATATTTTGCTGGAGAAAATAGAAATATTGGAGTTGGAAATGCCAAATATGAGCTAGTCATTCTACAAGATGCAGATGATTTACCGCATCCTCAGAGAGTTGAGATTATCTCTATGTTATTTGATACTTACGACTTTGACCATTTGATTCACTTTTTTAACATGTCTACAGAGGAAACCTCTCAACAAAGAACCTGGAAATTGTATGATAGGAAATACGTCTTAAAAAAAGCTGTTTTTATGGGGAATTATGATTCTCTTTATAGCCAACGTTGGCGTAGAAAAAATTCACTACCTCATAATGGTAACATAGCAATTAAAAGATCTATTTTCGAAGATGTAAGCTGGACAGGAATAAGGGAGGGAGAGGATGAGCAATTTAATAGAAAAATTTATGCAACGTCGAATAAGTGCCTGTTTGTTAGGCTTCCTCTTGTAAATTATAGATACTATAAGACATCAGAGGAAGATAGAAAAATACCATAACTCACAAAGCGGTGTATATTGTTAAGCTTAAGGCTTAGACGCATTCTTTTAAGCTCGTTTGTGGGGATTATAGCAAAAGCAATTATTCAAATTTCAACACTGAGTTTAATTGGTGTTTTTGCAAGATCTTTTCTTGAAAGTTGGTTTGGTCTTTGGTCTCTACTTTTGCAGCTGATTGTTTTTACTTCTGCTCTTGATTTGGGGTTAGCGGGTGGTAGTCTTAGAAATAGAATTTCCTATTTAATTAGCTTAGGAAGTGGAAATAGAACTAACAAAGTTTTTTGTTCTTTACTTTACCCCATAGTAGGGATGTATGCCTTTTTTACAGTTTGTATACTAATTTCGGGTAGTACAATTGGTTGGGATTGGCTTCTCCACTTTCGAGATTCTGAACGAGTTGCTTCTCATTCAAGGGTTTTTACAAAAAGTATCTGCTTTATTTTACTAAAGTGTTCGCTATCGATATACCATACAGTTCTTTATGCATATGAAAAAGTACATCTAAAATGTATTATTGACGCAGGTATATTTGTAGTAATTTGCGCAGTATCACTTGCTTTGACAAAACTGCATTTCAATCCTGAAGTAGTCATCGTTACTTTTTTTTTAGGATCGTTTATTTTAGAAATCGTAGGATTTTGGCTATTTCTTCGTATTCAAAAGTGGAAGCTTCTGTATGTGAAGTTTCATGAGCAAAAGAAGATTTTAAGAGAGCTTGTTCCTGAAAGTATTCTTTTTTGGCTGCAAAATATAGCGAGCTCTTTTCTTTTTTCTTCAACCATATATATGGTAAGCATACTATTTTTTACCGAAAGCGCAGGCTCTTTTAGCATTTTTTGTAGATTTTTTNGGCTTGTGATAGGAGTTCATTTTTTATTCTTAAATCCTTTGTGGTCTGGTATTTCTGATGCTTTGCATAAGCGAGACATATGTTGGATCAAACTTACTTTAGTAAAAGGTTTTGTGATATCTTTTTCTTTGGTGTTTACTTTGTGTATTRGATATTTTTTCTCCTATAAATGGGTTATCAAAGCCTGGTTTGGAAAAAGTGTGGATAATGACTCTCTTGTCATACTACTTGGATTATGGACCATTTTGTACACTTCTACAAATTTTCTTTCGATATTTCTCAACGCAATGTCTTCAATCAAATGGCAAGTGATGTTCTTAATTTTGGGATCAGTTCTTAATATTTTAGTTGGCTATTATGGCTCTAGAATTCTGGGAATATCTGGAATAGTTTTTGGAAGCATAGTTTCTCTTTTACCTCTTTTTGTTTCGAATGTAGTACAAACTCGTAGACTGGTTGGGAGTTATGCAAGAGGATAGGCGAAATATTCTTATTGTGAAGATTGGAGCCATCGGTGATGTTGCGATGGCCTTGATTATGTTGAGAGGTTTTGAAAAGGATAATATTACATGGATAGTTGGCCAAAAATCGGCTCCTTTAGTTGAGGCTACACAAAAGATAGCAAAAATCATTAAGGTCGACGAAGACCATTTACTAAAAGGGAGTATATTCAGAAAAATTTATGAAACTCTCCATTGCTGGAGAAATATATTTTTTAAGCGATTTGATTTAGTGATTACAGCCCACCCAGACCCTAGATATAGGATTTTGACACTTTGCTGTTTCAAGCATAAGCATTCCTATTTTGATAAGAATAGAGATCTGTTTCCAGCAAGCAATAATTTTCATGGAATCGAATATTTAAGATTAATTGGAGCTACGTTCAAAGAATTAAATTATAATAAGCTTAACCTTCTTTTGCCAGATGGAAGGCGGTTGAATACTTGCAAAAAAACTATTGCGATATATCCCGGGGGAGATTCATCTAAGAGTCAAAAGGGGTTGAGAAAATGGCCGATTGAATGTTTTGTGCAAGTTGTTTGTGAGCTTGAGGAAAAAGGCTTTCAAGTACTGCTAGTAGGATCACTTGAAGATAGCTGGGTGATACCCTATTTCAAGAACACTGCTGCTACTAGTTATATTGGTAAAACTTCCATATTAGAGCTAATAGCAACCTTAAAGAGCTGCACGGGAATCATTACGCATGATGGAGGTCCTCTTCATTTAGCAAGGCTTGCTGGGTGCAAAATTTGTGCAATTTTTGGTCCTACATCACCTCATGATATTTGTGACATGAACTCCAATGAAATTTATATTTGGGGAGGAGATGGATTAAATTGTCGACCTTGCTACAATGGCAGGACTTTTAAAAACTGTTGTCGGAATATTTGCATGATGCAGGTGACTCCTAGGCAGGTAGTGCGTGAAGTTTTTTCAAAGTGGCAATTAAATTGTAATGAAGACAGCTCTAGTTCATGATTGGTTATATTCGATTTCCGGGGCAGAGAAAGTTGTTGAAGCTATTTATGAGCTGTTTCCGTCAAATGTTTATACTCTTATCAAAAATAAAAAATATTGTAAGTCAAGTATTATACCTGATGAGCGCGTTAGATGCTCTTTTATACAAAAACTACCCTTAGGAAGAACTAAGKACCCGTACTATCTACCTTTGTTTCCTCTTGCCATAGAGAACTTGGATGTTTCAAATGCTGACCTTATTATTTCCTCTTCTTCCTGCGTCGCAAAGGGTGTTTTAACTCATTCTAGACAACTTCATATTTGCTATTGTCATACTCCTGCAAGATTTTGCTGGGATATGTATTTTGATTATCTCAAGTTTAATGGTTTAGAAAAAGGTGTTTTGGGAATGCTTGCAAAGTTGACACTTCACAAACTTAGAAACTGGGACTTACTTCATAGCTCCAGGGTTGATCATTTTATAGCGAACTCTAAATATGTGGCAAAGAGGATTTTTAAGCTCTATCGTAGGAATTCCCATGTTATTTTCCCCCCTGTCGATACTGAATTTTTTTCTTCAGGTTCATTTTCCCAAGTAGAGGACTATTACATTACAGCATCTAGGTTTGTTCCTTATAAAAGGATAGATCTGATCATTGATGCATTTAAAGTTTTAAAAGATCGTAAACTAGTTATTGTTGGTTCCGGACCTGAAKTTAAGAAATTAAAATCACATGCTCCGAGCAACATCCACTTTACTGGCTACATAGACAATATGAAGCTAAGGGAGTATTTTAAGAAGGCGAAAGCCTTTATCTATGCTGCTAAAGAGGATTTTGGCATGCTTCCTGTAGAAGCTCAAGCGTGTGGACTACCAGTTATAGCTTATGGAGATGGGGGAGTATTAGAAACCGTCATTGAAGGTTCTACAGGATTGTTTTTTAGAAAGCAGGCCGTAGATGAATTGATTGAAGCGATTAAAAAGTTTGAAACTTTGGAAGACTCTTTCGATAGAGATCACATTTCACAACACTCAAAAAAATTTTCTAAAAATAATTTCAATAAAAATTTTAAGGAATTTGTAAATACAAAGTACGAAGCATTCTTAGTCAAGGAGAAGGAATGAAAATAATCATCCTAGCGGGTGGAATGGGAAATAGGTTATGGCCTGTTTCAAAAAAAAGTTCACCAAAACATTTGTTGCATTTTGGAGATGGAGAGTCTCTTTTAAAGAGAACTGTAAAAAGATTTGTAGAAAAAGGATTTTCCGATGATCTATTTATCATAACTAACACTGAGTATGCTTCACAAACCAAACAGCATCTTCGAGATTTTGCTCCTGATTTAGAAAATAGAATATTAGTAGAACCTCTTAGCAGAAATACTGCACCAGCTGCTGGATGGTCGATAAGACATTTACTTATAACGAATAAAGCAAAAGTGTCAGATGAGGTTTTAATTGTTCCCTGTGACCATGTGTTTTCAAATGAAGATAAATTGATTGAACAAATTATTGGAGTTAAGCCTGATCAACTAGGAGATTCTATTCTTTCTTTTGGTATAAGCGCAACGCGGCCAGAAACTGGATTTGGATATATCAGAGCTACAGAGCACGATGGTCCATACTTTCATGTTGACTCGTTTATAGAAAAACCAAACCGTCTTCTTGCTGAAAAGTTCGCAGGAAATGACGATTGGTATTGGAATACTGGAATCTATTTGTTTAAGATAAAAATCTTTTTAGAAGAAATTAAGCAATATGAACCCGCTTTATTCCACTTTATGAACGTAGAGTCGCATCATGAAGACTATGTATATCGCAGTCTAACGTCAATTTCCCTCGACAATGCAATTATGGAAAAGACCAACAAATTAAAAATGATAAAATTAAGGGATGTTGGATGGTCCGATGTGGGGACATGGGATAGCATTTATAGACTGTTAGATAAGGATGATAATGGGAATGTTAAAATAGGAAATATTTTAGAAAAAGATACTAAAAATTGCTTATTTTTGGGAAATAAGAAGTTGATTTCAGCTATAGGAATTGAGGATTTGGTGGTGATAGAGACGGATGAGGTTGTTTTTATATCAAAGCGGGAGCAAACACAAAAAGTTAAAGAACTTATTAAAGACTTACATGAGCTAAAATCTACTGAATCTCCTTTGAGGAGGAGTTCATAGCGAGTAGTAACATGCATAATGTCCAGTAAAAACAAATGACGGGTATTAGAAGTAGTGCGCCATCCCCAAGTGAAATAAATAAATAGCAAACAATCCCTAAAATTAACGACCTTTTGATTTTCGATCCATTTTCGGATTGACTCACAGTTGTGAGGCTAAGTACCATGGGCATGGTCATCCCTATAATATAAAATAAGAGACCGGAATAACCGAAACTTTTGATAATACCAAGATATACGATCTCATAGACTTCTTCAAATGGCATATTAGAAAAAAAACGAGCGTTTTTTAGAATTGCAAACTGTCCGATTCGGGTGCCAAGGAGCCGGTCGAAAAGAAAATCTAGATTAAATGGAAATATATATCGAACGCCTACTAAAACCATCGTGGTTAAAGCAAAGAGAATAGTAATACTAAATAACTTTTTTCGAAAATCTCCTGTTTGGGAGACATAATAAAAGAACTCTACAAAAAGCAACCCCAACCATATGGTTCTGGAAAGGGTTAGAATTAAAGAACTTTTTACGATGAGTTTGCGGGTTTGAGAAGTTTCCAAGGTATTATAAAGAGGAAGAAGCATCAAAATGCATATTCCATACAAGTTTCCGTTGTTATAGGTGGAAATAAGTTTAAAGATACCCCCTCTATCAATACATTTTGCAAGCTCTAGCTGATTTCGATCATGGAAATTAATGGTTAGAAGTGGAATTTCCAAAAAAGAGCCGAAGAAAATCTTGTAAAAGAAAAGAAAAATGCCAKAAATGGCGACGAACAACACTCCTTTTTTTATCCATGAGAATATTAAATTTATAGAAGAAGCTGTTAATTTTTCTGAAAAAAAACCCAAAAATGCATAAGGAAAAATAAAGAAATTTAAAAGTAGTGAAACGAAGTATCCTGTATTGGAATATCCATTTGTACAAATAGTGACTAGAGAAATTACTTGGAACGGCAACAAAGATATTAGTGAATAAAAACAGAGCCTGCAGATTTTTTTGCCAGAAGAGATAGCRTTGAAGAGAATCGTTATTAAAAGAAATAGATAACCCCACGTGATCGGTAAATTTCCAATTTTTATCCCACCCTTTGGAAATATCAATAAGAATAAACAAAGTAGAGAAATGACGAGTACTTGTAGTCTCGGTTTATGCAAACCTAGTTGTTTACTTCTTATATACTGCATTAAAAAAGCTCAAGAATAATGAAATAATCTACAGCTAAAACACTTTCTCCCATTCGTCGGGCAATAAGTCTTCTGTATTATAGTTTTTATATGCTGGACCGAACCAGTGTTTATTAGAGGGGGTAAGTACTCGCTTTTTTGGATTCATATTCAAATATGCTGACCACCATGAAAAGCTGGAGTTTGCAATTATGTTATGTTTACACAAACTCATTAAATARAAATCGTCTAGATGAGGTGAGTTTTCAATAAATAGAATATTGTATTTAACACGRAATCGAGAAAAATATATCTTGGCTCTTTTTATGTCATTGGAAAATATAACAAATAAATGCTCTTTATCAAACTTTGCAAAACATTTTCTATAATACGAATTTCGAAGAGTTGGGTGGTACTCTGGTCTAGTATCAAAGTAGTGCCGAAAATGCACTGCAACAGTTTTTGGATGTGCTAATAAATCTTTNATGCTTTTTTTGAAGTCTCTCTCGAATCTCTAAATTGGGTTGAAAAAGATAGACTATCATCGATTTGTATTTTTTGAAGTATTTTTCAGACTGAAAATGTCCTTCAATTTTAACATTGGGCTTGTAGGGTATTGGAACGTAATGAAACTTTGATTCGTTGTATTTAGACAATTTAATAGTGGATGGTAGCGTTGTATCCAAATCCGAAAAAATATGTTTATAGTTATGTGGAATATTCCATTTGTTACATGTCTTTAAATGGGGAAAGACTGCATGTGCTTTGTTGTCATAGGCTACACTCAAGGTTGCCGCGATCTGGAATAACTGGTTGCCAAGTTGACCTTTTATAACGCCTACTACGAATTCATCAGAAACTAGAATGGTACTCAAAGAAATGAATAGTGCAAAAAGGGATTTTCTTAAATAATTCATATTAAGCTTCACAGGTCAAATGTCTTGTAATTCGGTTCAAACTATAGATCAATCAGCGAATAATCTGGAACAGATATTTTAGTGCATTTAAAAGCGAAAATCTTTGGAAGAAACGATCCATTGGCATATCCTTTTCTAGAAAAACCCCTTTCGGATTTTTATGAATAATATCTTCTTTTGTACAATATTCGTGTTTTTCCTTTTCTGTAAAAATCCGGTTCATTCTGAGAAAATCTTGTTTGTTGGAGAATTAGGAAACGGTGATAAACGTATACTGCTACCATTGAAGCACAAAGACAATGTATTCTATACTTTTGGGGAATCATGGTGGAAAATTACTAATGAGCTTGAAAGACGTGGAATAACAACTACTTTTAGAAAAAGTAGTGAATTTGGATTTTTTAAAAGGGATTACGAGGAGCAGTACGACCTTTATATATTCCTTGATTGCCCAACTTATTTAAAAAGAAGGGCAATACGTAAACATTTGAATAAATCGTTTTTGATTTTGAGTGAACCAAAGTCAGTTATTCCAAGTCAATATTCTGATAAACTCCATAAAAAGTTTGCGAAGGTATTTACTTGGGATGATGGTCTTTTACATAAACTAAATGTGATAAAATACTGTTATCCAATTTACAAGATATTTCAAGGAGGCAGGTCTTTTACGGATAGAAAGCTGTGTTGTATGATGGCAGGGAACAAGGCCTCTACATATCAACATGAGTTGTACTCAGCAAGATTAAAAATCATTCGTTTTTTTGAAAATATCAATTCAACTGAATTCGATCTATATGGGCCAGGATGGAATAAGAATGAACATCCTCGATTTGTTGGTTACGCGAAAAACAAAATTGAAGTCTTAAAAACCTATAAGTTCAACTTTTGCCTTGAGAATACAAAATCAAGCGAAGGCTATGTGTCTGAAAAGATTTTTGATTCCTTTGAAGCTGGTGCAATACCAGTATATTTAGGTTCTTCAAATATTGACAAATATATTCCCAGAGATTGCTACATCGATTATGGAAATGTCTCTTCCGAGAAAGTATTGTATGATTTTATGCATTCGTTTACGCAAGAAGATTATGAGAAATATATAAAAAGCATCAAAAAATATCTTAATTCAGATCAAGTCAACCAGTTTAAAGTTGATTCATATGTTAAAATCTTTTTAAGAGAAATTTTACATTTTTTAAGACATACAGATGATATAGAAAAGTGGTCCTCTTAGACGTGTTGCTTTTTCATGAAATCGATAGTTTCCTTAATGCCTTGATTAAAGTCGTAAGTATCCTGAAGTCCAAAATGGGTTCGAAAAAGGTTCATGTCTGGTTCAAGGTTATAACTTTCTATGTTTGTTTTCAGTGAATCGAAATTTGGTTTTTTATTGGGGCGTAGAAACCTATATATAGTATTTACGACTTCTTGAATAGTGATGGAGAAGCCTGAGCCAAGATTAAAAATTCCGGTTTTAGATGATTGTGCAACAGATAAGATGGCTCTAGCAACATCCTTTACGTACATATAGTCCCACTTTTGGAGACCATTTGTTAACTTAGGTTCTCTATTTATTAATAGTTCCCCAATTACGTAAGGTATTAGCCAGTTGTTATTGTCCTTTGGGCCATAGCTTGAAAAAATTCGGAGCCATATGTATTCCATGCAATTTTTTTTACAGAATTTTTCAACAAGTAAACTTGCTTTTACTTTTTCGTCCCCGTAGAGCGTAAAAGGATCTAGAGAGTCAGTTTCTTGAATGGCTTTTTTTTTAATTCCATACTCTGCTTGTGAGCCTATTCCGATAAATCTGTTGATATTCAACTCTTTTGAGAGATTAAGAATAAAAGAGGTAATATTTTGGTTAGAAATTTGGATAAGATCGTTGCGGTATTTTCTTTCAACTCCTTGCCAAGCGAGATGAATACAGTTTTTGAGAGAGTAGTTTTCTAATTGTTGTTTCGTTGTTGAAACATGATAAAAATCGGTCTCCACCAATATAAATCTTGATGAGCGTAAAGGCAGTCTCCAAGTGTCACTGCTTTTCTTTACAAGTGCTACAATCAAGCTATCCGGTTCTTCAAGAATTACATCTACAACATGAGAACCTATAAATCCTGTAGCACCTGTGATTAAATACCGCATTAGATAAGCTCAGTCACAAACTGGGCTACGGTACTGGTTCTATATTTTTCAAGGTTCTTTTGTGCAAAATACTGCCTATACCAATCTACAGTTAGTTCCAATCCAGAACTCAATTCACAGCGGGGTTTCCAATTCAATAAATTCTGGGCTTTTTCTATAGAAAGATACTGATCTTTTATTTCTGCCTCGGCTGTATTTTCAAATACGGGCTTTAGATGTTCTTTCCCAATAAACTTAGCAAGGTGATCACAAATTTCTAGAACAGTCTGAGGACTATTCGTTCCAAAGTTAAACACTTGTCCCATGAGACCCTCTGAAAGGAATTTTTTCCCCAATATTAAGTAGCCGTAGACCATATCTTCGATGAATAAATAGTCTCTTAAGAAAGAGCCATCACTTCTTAAAACCGGTCTTTGATCCCGAAATAAGCTCCGAATAACTCCTGGTATAAGTCGATCCCAGTTGAAGTCTCCTCCTCCATATACATTGCTTGAGCGTGTAATGGCTACTGGTAGATCATAAGTATGGTAATAAGATAAGGCAATTAGATCAGTACAAGCTTTTGATACGTCATATGGATAAATTGCATTGAGGGGGGTCTTCTCCGTAAGAGGGAGACATTCACTTTCTCCGTAGGCTTTATCGCTTGAGGCAATAATGATACATTTAACGAAACGCTTCATTAAACGACAGGCTTCAAGTAAGTTATAGGTTCCTCGTATATTAGTTTCAAATGTGTTACGTGGAGAATAAATAGCGTTGGTTACTTGGGTCTGAGCTCCAAGGTGATAGACAGTATCAATTTGGTACTCACAAATAGCTCTTTCAATGGTCTTATAATTCTCTAAATCTCCATTAACGATTTGTATTTTTTGAAGATAACCGCTTCTAATTAATTCACTTTGAGGATTTTGATCTCTCACAAGAGTGACTACATTTGCACCTAAATCAACTAAATGCTTTGTCAGCCACGAACCTATAAATCCAGTGGCACCAGTTACAAAGACGTTTTTACCATTCCAATATTTATTCATATATGTTCACTCTTTCATTTTGTATTTTTAACCAAAGGGCATCATTTTTTAACCAAAGGCTTTCCAACGTTTTTTGATCTTTGAGTGTGTCCATTGGTTGCCAATAACCTCCATGTTTGAAAGCCATGAGTTCTCCTTGTTGTGCGAGAGCTTCAAGTGGTTTTTTTTCCCAAGGTGTTTCATCTGAATCGATCAGTCGAAGTACCTCGGGCTCTAAAACAAAAAAGCCGCAGCTAATCCATTCTTTTTTTGGTTTCTCGTTGAAATCTAGTACTTGATCACCATTCAATTTTAGCTCTCCGTATCGTCCGAAAGGCTGTACTGCGGTTAGTGTAGCTAACTTACCATGACTTTTGTGAAAGTTNACGAGTTTTGAAATATTGACATCCCCAACGACATCCCCATAGGCAACCATAAAACTTTCATTCCCAATGTACCTAGATAATTTTCTCAGCCTTCCCCCAGTTTGAGTATGAATACCAGTATCAATTAAGTGAATTTTCCAAGAAGAGTCACAGTTTTTGCCAAAAGAACTGGTGTTTGATTCAAAATCGATGAACAAATCACCTCGAGTTTTCAGCGTATCTAAAAAGTAGTTTTTGATTTGATCAGAAAATCTTCCAAGAGCTATCACAAATTCGTTATATCCAAAGAGACTGAATCTTTTCATTACATGCCAAAGAATAGGCTTGTCACCAACTTTTATCATCGGCTTTGGAGTTTCTCCAGTCATTTCACATAGACGCGAGCCAAAACCTCCAGCAAAAATAACGACTTTCATTTACCCTCATAGGTTTCTTTAGAAACATTCGAGTAATTCTCTATAAGGGGGTTCTTATTTGCAACACTTTATTCACCAGTTGATATACTTCTAAGGCACTAGGAACGTCAGTACTTGCCGAGTGTTTGCTTGGGCTTAGAAAATGAGCGTTATTTGAAGGGGGGTGCCATATTTTTGGATTGGAGAAATTATTAAAAATTGAAATGGTTGGGACATCAAGAGCTGCCGCAAGATGTCCAAGCATAGTGTCAACTGATATGACCAATTTTGAATAATAAACGATGTTTTGTAGTTCTTCAATTGAGTAAGAAGAAATGCAATTTTCGGCAAAACCAAAATCTTTGATCATGTTTCTGACTTGCGTTCTTTCTAACTGCCCTTTGCCAGTAAATATGATTTTAAAATGAGTATTAGAAAACAAATGTAGTAATTTTACCCAAGATACGTTTTTCCAATTTTTTTTTGGGTCTCCTGAAAAGGGATGAAAAATAATATAGGGGTTTTCCTTTGATCTCTTTGGTTTTTTTTGAATATACGCAAGATAGGGAGACAAAAAAAGAGTTTGGGAGGGGCTAATGTCTATATCACCTAATAGTTTTTCATAGCTTAGGGAAATGTGATCTTCACAGAAGGACCAATTGAAAACGTTAGTTAAAAAAGAAGACGCTCCTCCGTTTCCATAACCTATTGTTTTTGGGATCTTTGCAAAGTGCGTTAACACATGGCTATTTGGATAATATACACTAAGGTCTATTGAGACGTCGTAATTATTTTTTTTTAATAGCTTTGTTAAGCAAAACCATTGGAGAAGAAATTTTACGAACTTTTTTATTAGGTGTATATTTCTTCGATTATTCTTTGGGTGATCGAGGTAATAAATATGATTAACGAGAGGGTGATTATGTATAATTTCTCCCGACCAACTGCCAATTAGAATGTCAATTTTGGCGCTAGGATATTTTTTTTTGATTACGGGGAATATAGAAGTCGATAAAATTAGATCGCCAATGTGGGCAAGCTGAACAACTAAAATTTTTTTAATTTGAGGCTTTTGTCTATTACTTTTTAATAGAGGAATCCAAAAGAAAACAAAATCGAGTGCTCTTAGATAGAAATATAGAAAAGGATTCTTCACAGTATATCTATTCTTTTTCACATTAAAGCGGACGATCCTCTAATATTTCCAAATCTTTATAATGTCTTAAATGATCTCTAAATTTTGCGGCGTCTTCAAATCGCATTTCTTTAGCTGCATTTCGCATCGCATCTTCGTAGTATTTGATGTTTTTTTTGATCTGTTCTTTGGAAAGCATAATTTCTTTATGTTCAATGCCCAATCGTTCTTCATCAGTTGCGCCAAAGAATGTTTCAGACAAATCTTCCATGATCTCTTTCTTCACTGAGCGAGGTTTAATTCCGTGGAGTTCATTATGTGCTTTTTGGATTTTTCTTCTGGTACAAAGCGCTCGCTATGGGCGGAGTTGCACGTGTTAGCCAGGTTCAGTTGAATCAGACTTTTATTACTCTATTTGCTTCAGCTACGATTTTGGGAGAAACCATAGAAAGCAGCACTGTATTATTTGCTTTCCTGATAGTTATTA
>NVUU01000029.1 GCA_002402025.1 Candidatus Aerophobota bacterium | reverse complement strand
AAGCTCTGTCTTTAATGACTCGCTTCCAATACCGAGTGTTGGAGATCTAAAATGCTGTATAAGAAGGGATAAGTCTTTACCAAGAGCATCTACACCAAGAGCTATCGGCGCTGCCATAGACGATCTATAGAGATTTTCAACATCTTTAATACTAACTATGTCTCTTACGGGCAACCTTTTAATTGAGATTGAGCTCTCTCTTTCAAGAGAGTCGTAGTAAGGCCCAATAATATTATAGCCGCCTTTAGGAATCGAAATCGCGCTTATCTGGAGAAATAGCACCCCTGAGTCAACCACATTCTTTTCGAGAACGGATAGATCCTCAGCAAGCCTCTTCTTCTCATGAGCAAGCTCATGATTTCTATTTAGAAGTTCTAGATATCTAAATCTAGATTTACTATCTTCGGTCAGGTTTTCTTTAAATTTCCCACTAAAGGTAACCAAATTATCGTTTAATGCTGTTTTCTTAGAGCTATCTTTGTCTAGTAAGTCAAGGTTAACAAGGTGTTCTACCTGGTGCGAAAAAGATACACGCCCTCCCTTATCACCTGTAAAGTTCTGAATAAGAAGAATAATAAGCACTGCAGCCAGCAAAAATATTAGAAAACCACCTGGTAGTTTTCTCTTTTGCTCTGGTTTGTTTTTATCGTCACTCATAGTGTTTTATAGCACCCACATTATATGTTTAATCCACACCCTTATTTATTTTTATTACACATATTTAAAACCAAAAACAWCATAAATATTAAAAATATTTTTAAACCGTTAATTTAAGATTAGTTATTATAAAACAGAATGTTTCCAGATTATTAGAACCTTTATCGAAGACTTGCCTCAATCTTGCAACTCCAGCATTCAACTAAGTGCTAAGGATAACAAGCTAGAGGGTTTTCATTCTATGAAAATATTCAGGGTTTAGCTCCTTCAAGGAGCTGCCCTACCTTTTTTGATTCAAAGGCACTTTGACTTCTGATAGTTAGTTTAAAAAATTTAATCTCAGAAGAAGAATTCATCGAACTAAGTAACGGATGATTCATTAATTTCCCCTCCGTATACATACCAAAGACCCACCTCCTGAAAAATGTAGGGATTTTTTCTTCCAAATATCTGCTCTTTAAAGTCTTCCCTTTATTTCTTTCGGAATTTTGAGGACTTTTTAATAAAAACCTATCGGTTTTGAGCGAAAAGTATGTTTTTCCTCTCCAGAAATCTTTCCATGAGCAACGATGGGTGAAAGGTTTTACCTCTTCTATATTAAACTGATACCCTCTATGAAAAAAACCAAAGGGAAGTCTATCTACCATAATTTCATCCGGAAAATCCTTTGGAAGCTTCTTAATAAAAAATAAAAGATGATTTTCATAGCGGATTTCAAGATCTCCCGCAAAAACGGACTTTSCTGTTCTTTTATCTAAAATAATCTGAACTAAGGTGTTGAGCGAGTTTTGAGAAATACATGCGCTCTGCTTCTCTAAATAAATCCGCAAAAAAGTCTCAAACTCTAGAGGCTCAATAGTAACAATCTGGTTAAGATCAAGATAGCTCCCAAAGGGTCCTGTGCAAAGAAGTTCAAAATAAGAACCTGCCTTTCTCTCTAAATACTCTTTTATAGAGGTCATCTTCATTCCAAGTGAGGCCAGATTGTTTGCTGCATTTTTCCCAAATCTCTTTTCAATCTCTGGGAATATGCTTCCACGCATCCGAGCCCTTAGATAATGCTCATCTTCATTTGTTACATCATAAAAATATCGATATCCACCTTTATCTAAAAAAGTGAGTATCTCCTTTTTACGAATTGAGAGAAAAGGCCTTAAAACCCGCATCGATTGGTAAGAGCTGTCAACGAGAAGCCCTGAGAGTTTCCCTATAGAGGCTCCTTCAAAAATACGTTTAAATACCGTTTCTGCTTGATCATCCTTATGATGCGCGAGCAGAAGAGCAGAAGCACTGATTTCCTTGTAGAGCTTTTCAAAAATCTCTAATCTCTTGTCTCGGAACTTTTCCTCGATATTTGAAACCTTACTTGGATCTATTCCCTCGATTTTCTCAAGATGGCATTCCATACCTTTTGATTTTGCAAGGTTTGCCACGAACTCAGCTTCATCTTTAGATTCTTCTCTCCAATTATGATCTATATATACAATATGGATAGAGGCGCGATGTCCACACAAAGAAAGAGCATGAAAAAGGCATGTGGAATCTGCACCTGCAGAAACGCCTACAAGGATCGTCTTATCAAAGACTTTGGAAGTTTCCAAAAATATTTTTAAGTGTTTTTGTATATCCATAGAACTTTAGCATCACAAAATCAAAGATTAATGATACAAAAATATGACAAAAAAGAGGTAATAATTCTTCATTATAGTTATAAAGTAAGCATTATAAGTATTTAGGAATGAGTTATGCCACTTCTCTGGCGCTACCTGCTTAAGGACTATTTAAAAATACTGCTTCTTTCTACCTTTGTATTTGTATGCATTTTGCTAGTTATGAGAGCCCAAGAAATAGCAAGGTTTGCGATCCTCTCCTCTGAGGGTATAGGCGTCTTCCTTTTTATCCTCTATCAAATCCCCTACATACTACCCTTTGCCCTGTGCATCTCTACCCTTATAGCCTCCATGCTCACGATGCAGACTTTAACAACGTCTCATGAAATCACAGCTTTCCGCTGCGCGGGAGCCACGCTAAGTTCCCTTCTCAGTCCTATCCTTCTTGCATCTCTTTTTCTTTGCATTGCGAATTTTATGATCATCTCGGAGCTCGCTCCAAAATGCAAACTCTCATCTTCCACTCTTCTATATGAAACAGCCTCAAGTAACCCTCTTATCCTATTTCGAAAGAACAAGTTTTTAAAAATTAAAGATTCCTACGTGGATATGAATTTTACAGATAATGACGATCTTGCAGAGAATGTGATTTTTGCCTTCAAAGACTCTTCCTCAAGCAAACTTTCTCTCATCTTGGCRAAATCTCTAAAGCTTGCGGGAAAAGAGTTGATTGGTTCTGACCTTTCTTTATTTTCAAATCTCCAGACAAAAAAGAATTATGATGATCTTCTTTTAGAAAATCAAAAACAAATGACTATCGATGCTGGTAAAATCTCTGCTCTGCTTCAAAAGTCCAAACAGCAGATAAAATTCGAACATCTTTCTACAAAATATCTTCTTTTAAAAAGAAAGCTGGACCGTGGAACAAAAAAAACCAGAAAAGAATATTTCTTTGAAGTCTCCAAACGAGCTTTTTTTACCTTCTCTCCTTTTACATTCACTCTTCTTGGACTAAGCTTTGGGCTTCAGATCGGAAGAAAATTAAACAGATCAAAGATGGCAAAAGTTTCTCTTTTGATTCTCTTTATCTTTGTATGCTATCTGCTTGCAAAAGCTATGCACAAATCTCCGCCCTTGGCATTAGTCATTTTCATCCTTCCTCATCCCGTTATCTTTGCAATATGCAAATTAAGGTTAAAAAAGATTGAGAAAGGTATTGAGGTATAGAATGATTTGGAAAAAATACCTCTATAGGGAAACTCTTAAAACACTTTTTTCTTTCCTTACGGGGTTTTACATCCTATATATCGTTATGGATTATTCCATCCATGCTCAGCATTTTTCCAAAATGCAAAGTTTTTCTGCTACAGCTTTTTTTATTTACTATCTGTGCCACATTATTAAACGCCTTGAGATGATGCTACCTCTCGCTTTTTTAATAAGTACGATAAAGGTGCTGCTGCAGCTCAATCAGAGAAATGAACTCATCGCTTTATTTGCAAGTGGTTTACAAACATCTAAGTTTTTAAGACCTTTTTTTCTTATTGCAAGCATTTCAACACTTGTTCTGTTTGCAAATTTTCAGTTTTTTGTTCCCAAGTCACTTGATTATTTGGAAAATTTTGAAAATATGAACTTTAGAAATTATAGCTATAAAAAATACGAAACTTCTTCTGCATATAGCATGCCACTTCAAAGCGGCGGCAGTCTCATCTTTGGAAAATACTTTGATGATGCAAAAGAATTTGAAGATGTTTACTTCATCAAAACTCACAACGAAGTTTACAAAATGAAGTCTCTTCTAACAAAAGAGATCCCTTATACAGGGAATTTTGTGGAGTGTTTCAAGAGAACAGACGATGGGATCTTGTCTATGGTGGACACCTACGAGCACCTTGCTTTTAATGACCTTGCGATCGATTTTTCTATCAGAAAAAAGGCGGAACTTCCTTTTGAACATCGCAGTATTACAAACCTTTACAAACAGTCTTACAAGCCCACTAATCTCTATGCAAAAAACGCTCCAAAGATCAAATCTCAACTATACTTTAAATTACTAAGCCCCTTTATCCCGTTTCTTGTATTAATGGGAGCAGCTCCTTTTTGCATAAGGTCTTCAAGAAGGATTCCAGCATTTTTTATTTATGCATTATCTCTTTTTAGTTTTATTACGTTTTTTATTATCCTAGATGCTGCTGTGATACTTGGAGAGAACAATACACTACACTCATTAGTTGCAGTTCCGCTTCCATTTCTGATATGTTTTATAGGAGGGGGTTGCCATTATTACCGCCATACATGTAAATAGGGATTAAATGAACTACGCAAAAACTACGATGCAAGAGCAGACCGTGCMAAAATGGCAAACAAAGAAACTTCTACTCACTCTTGTGGGTCTTGCAGTGCTTTTTCTTTCTTGGCTTCTTTACTATACTCATCCATTKTGGGAAGCTGCAGATATTGCTTTCTTTAATTTTGTCAATGGGTTCATCGCAAAAAGCCCCTTCTGGCAAAATTTCTGGGCAATCTCTAATCACAACCTTACCGACTGGTTCCATGACATCGTTATGCTTTGTTTCTTTGTAGCTTACATAACAAAAAAATCAGACAAAACTGTAGCAAAGAAAATCGCCGAAATTGTCTTTTTTGGGGCGCTTGTCGCTTTCACAGTACTTTTTATAAACAGATACCTTTGTTTAGATTTTTTTGAGATTAAACGTAAATCTCCTACCATGGTTTATGAGCTCTCTACGCATCTATCCCATAAAGTTACTTGGCTGAAAATTAAGGACAATTCTGTTGTCACCTTCCCTGGTGATCATGCAACAGTAGCACTTCTATTTACTCTATTTACTTTCCATCTCATGGGAAAGAGAGCAGGGATCCTTGCTCTATTCTATAATTTCTACTGGCAATTGCCAAGACTTGTCACGGGATGTCACTGGCTAACAGACATTGTTATGGGTAGCTTTGTGATCGCAACATTTGTGACATCTTTAAGCATTTATACTCCTTTAAAAGAAACTGTTACTGATTTAATATCTAGACCTTTCGATAGAAAACGAAAGGATGAGTCTCTAGATCTCAAATCGTCATGACAAAACCAAAAGAAATTTATCAGCAAATCGTTGAAATGGGAAAGCAGATACAAACTCTGCAGTCTCTGTCACTTTTTATGGGGTGGGACCAAGAAACCTTCATGCCAAAAGGCGCTATAGGCTTTAGGTCTCTGCAGAAGCAGACGCTTGAAGCTCTTGCCCATCAGCATTTAACGGCAACAGAACTACAAGAGCTCCTTGCAAAACTCATCGACTTTGAAACAGGAGAGTTCATTAAAGACGAAGGTCTCGAAGATCGACAAAAAGCTGCGATAAGAGAGTTTCGACTTGATATAATCAAAGCAAAAAAACTCCCTGAGTCTTTTGTAAAAGACCTAGCAAAGATGGGCTCTGAAACAGTTGCTATATGGGCCGAAACCAAACCCAAGAGCGACTATGCGACCTATTCCCCTCACTTGGAAAAGTTCCTAAAGCTTATGCAGGAAAAATCAAAACTGCTCGGATATGAGGATCATCCTTATGACCCACTTCTTGATGAATTCGAACCTGGAATGACTGTCAAAAAACTTGATAAGCTTTTTTCCTCCCTAAAAGATTTTTTAATTCCTTTTGCAAAAAAAGTACGTTCGAAAAATCTAAATACTGATTTTATGTACGGAGAGTTTGATGAGTCAAAAGTATTTGAGCTTGATAAACGGATTCTAAGCACCATGGGGTTTGATGAAAACACCTTCAGGCTCGACACCTCAAACCATCCTTTTTGCCTGAGTTTTCATCCTACAGATGTAAGGATGACAACTGTGACAAAGACAAATGATCTTATTGCGGCAAATGTCTCTGCGACAATCCACGAAGGTGGACATGGGCTCTATGAGTCCGGACTTGACCAAGAGTATTTTGGAACGCCCATTTGCCAAGCAGTTTCCATCGCATTTCATGAGAGTCAGTCGAAGATCTGGGAGTGCTGCATCGGACAATCAAAACCTTYTTGGCAGCATTTTTATCCCCAGATTCAAGAGCTCTTTCCAAAGAATTTCAAGGACCAGAGTCTCGATACCTTCTACAAGACCATGAACAGAGTTGAACCTTCTTTAATCCGTATTTATTCTGATGAGGTTCACTACTGCCTTCATGTGATCCTGCGATACGAAATAGAGAAGGGGCTTATAGAGGGATCTATTAAAGTGAAAGATATCCCTGATGTCTGGAATGAAAAAATGGAATCATATATTGGTATACGCCCTAAAAACCACGCTGAGGGTTGCATGCAAGACATTCACTGGGCTTGTGGTCTGTTTGGATATTTCCCAACCTATGCGCTTGGAACGATGTATGCAGCACAGCTATTTGATACGCTGTCTAGCAGTTTTTTAGATTATGATGAAAGGCTTTCTCAAGGACACTTACTCTTTATTAAAGAGTGGCTGGGTGAAAACGTCCACCGCTACGGCAGACAATATAGCTCAGAAGAACTTCTTGTTCGCACAACAGGTAAACCTTTTTYTCCGTCTTTCTTTGAAAAATATCTGGAAGCCAAATACCTATNAAAAAAAGCCTTTGATTTCTCAAAGGCTTTTTCAAAATAAATTGAATGATCTTTTGTGATATTCTTAACGTTTTGAGAATTGGAAACGCTTACGAGCACCAGGTTGACCGTATTTCTTTCTTTCCTTCTTACGAGGATCTCTTGTCATAAAGCCTTCCGCTTTTAGAGTCGATCTACGATCTTCATCTTGCTGTACTAAAGCTCTTGAAACGCCAAGACGAATGGCAATTGCTTGCGCTTCTAGTCCGCCACCTTTCACTCTAACAACAATATCGTAGTCTGACACAAGAGAAAGCTTCTCAAGAGGAGCAATAACATTCGCTCTTTGCTCTTCGCTCGGGAAATATTCTTTGATATCTCTTCTGTTTACTCGAACTTTACCACTGCCTTTTCTTAAGAATACTGAAGCAACAGCTGTCTTTCTTCTTCCAACGCCTATATTTTCTTTCTGCGCTTTTGCCATAAGTGTTATCCCTTCTATTAAATTTCAACCGCAATCGGCGTTTGTGCACTCATGTTGTGGCTGGTGCCAGCATAAATACGTAATTTTTTAAGTTGTGCTTTTCCAAGCTTAGTTTTTGGCATCATGCCTTTTACTGCATGACGGATGATCTCTTCCGGCTTTCTCTCTTTCATAACTCTGTATGGAGTCGCTCGCAAACCGCCAACATATCCTGTATATCTTTTGTACTCTTTCTGAGCTTCTTTGTTCCCTGTCACAGCGATCTTCTCTGCATTCAGAATGATCACACCATCACCTGAATCTACATTAGGAGTGTATGTTGTTTTATGCTTCCCTCTAATGATTTTTGCTACCTCAGAAGCAAACCTTCCGAGAGTCTTCCCTTCTGCATCTAATAGAAACCATTTCTTAGTGTTCACTACTTCTTCTTTCTTTAGAAAATAAGACGTATTCTTTTTCGCCAGTTGCTTCATCGAATATAACCTGATTGATACAATTTAAAGTCCCCTAGGATACGTTTTTTGCCCTTTTTTGCCAAGGCTTCTTCCTAGGAGTTCCAAAAAAAGTTTGATGTGAAAGAGAAACCGGGCTTTTTATACATGCCGGGAATCCTCTCAAGCCAAACTGAAAATAATAACTATATAACTAGTTAAAAAGTATAACCCGTTTTAATGCAACTTTTCTTGAGTAATATTTATGGGTATGACAAAGTCAAATTTTACTTGTATATAATTTTTTTTTGTATCTATGACAAAAGCCAAAGAAGAGTTTCAACCCTATATTTCTTCCCAAAAGAATATCAAAGAGTTCACCCCAAAAGCTCTTATTTTAGGTGTTATTATTGGGCTGATTTTTGGTATCGGAAATGCTTACCTTGGCCTTAAAGTTGGCATTACTGTTTCAGCCTCGATACCCGCGGCTGTCCTTTCCATGACTATTTTGCACCTTTTCTTTAAGAGGGTTACGATCCTTGAGAACAACATGGTTCAGACGGTTGCTTCTGTAGGAGAAGGGATCGCAGCAGGGGTTATCTTCACTGTTCCCGCCTTATATATACTTGGTTCTCCACCTCCTTTATATGAGATAATACTTCTCTCTCTTCTTGGAGGAATGCTCGGAATCTTATTTATGATCCCTATGCGCCGCTATATTATAGTGGAAGAACATGGGAAACTCCCTTTTCCTGAAGGCACTGCCTGCGCTGAGATTTTAAAATCTAGAGAAAGCGGAAAAGAAAATGCTCTTATGGCGATCTCCGGTATAATCCTTGGTACAGTCTATAAAGTTTTATCCTCTGTCTTGAATCTTTGGGATGAAACAGCATCTTGGACTATAAAAAAGCTGGGCAATTTCGAAATTGCCTTTGATTGCACCCCTGCACTTCTTGGGGTCGGTTATATCATTGGACCAAGAATATGTATGACAATGCTATTTGGTGGAGCTCTAGGGTGGTGGGTCATTATCCCACTCATCTCTATGTTTAGCCAAGGAGGCGCTGTTATATACCCTGGAACAATCCCTGTCGATCAAATGAATGCTGAACAGATTTGGTCAAACTACGTTCGTTTTATTGGCGCTGGCGCAATTGCTGTCGGAGGCCTCTTTAACATGATGAAAATTTTTCCTTTGATAAAGAAAACATTTCTCATGGCATTTATTGAGCTCACCGAAAAACGCCACGCAAGAAGAGGTATACCAAGAACTGACCGCGATATTTCACTAAAATGGCTTGTGGTTGGTTGCATCACAATTATTTTATTTCTATGGCTGTTCCCTTATTTTCCCATGAACTTTCTCATGATTGTTCTTCTTGTGATTTTGGGATTTTTCTTTGCGGGTGTCACCTCCATAACAGTTGGCATTGTTGGAAGCTCTTCCTGTCCGGCTTCTGGCATGACAATAACAACCCTATTAATCACGTGTGCGATCTTTGTCGCTCTTGGCTGGACAGAGCGTGTTTACCTAATCGCAGCACTTACCATGAGCATCGTGATCAATATTACAATAGCTCTTGCTTCCACAACATCACAGGACCTTAAAACGGGATATTTACTCGGTGCAACGCCAAAAGCACAGCAGATCGGGGAAATGATTGGAATGATTCTACCCGCTATAGCCCTAAGCTTTACTGTATTTCTTCTAAATGAAGCTTATGGATTTGGCTCAAGACAGATGCCAGCTCCTCAAGGAACACTCATGGCACTGATTGCAAAAGGAGTCATTTCCGGAGATATCCCTTACACGCTTGTTTTCATAGGGGCTGTAATAGGAGTTATCGTTGCGATTCTTGGGCTTCCTATTCTTTCCGTTGCAATTGGACTCTATCTTCCGATTTCACTTTCAACAGGAGTGTTCTTGGGAGGATTGCTTGCTTTGATCATGGCAAGATTTGGCAAGTCAGAAACAACTCAAAGGAGGGGCATTCTTGCCTCCTCTGGCCTTGTCGCAGGAGATGCCTGCACAGGAGTCGTTGTCGCAGGGCTTATAGCCTTTGCTGGAATGAATTCTGCTGCAAAACCTCTGTTTCCCATGTATGTTGGGCTTACGATGTTTGTGATACTAAGTATTGTCATTGGTTGGATCTGCGTGAAACCACCAAAATTCTTAAGAAAATAAACTATATTGAGTCCTTAAGATCACCCACATCTTTTTCAAGCTTTTCTGTCGACTCTTTGTTAGGAGACTTCAAATACGCATCATAGTCTTTATGAACCTCTTCATTCAGCTTTTTTTGCTCATTGTTAAGGCATTCTTTAGCAGACTTATTCATAACGTCTAGAGCCTTATTCATGACATCTTTGAATTTAGCTTTTTTGTGGGGTTCTTTTGTTTTCATATATTCTTGAAAACTTTTATCAAAAAGGTCTACACCTCGGTGAAACTCTTGTTTATAGGTTGGGACTTTTGCATCATCACCATCTATTTTACCCATATTGGTCCTTAAATTTGGTTACACTCTCTATTTTTTATATAGCGAGGAATCTATTTTTTTACTAATTACAAGTTCTTAAGTAGAGAAATTTTAAAATAATTCTCATTTATGTATGATGACAAAAAATTTAATAATATTATTGGCTCCACTTTGAGGAACTCTCATGAAGCGACTACTATACTTATCTCTTATCATCTTATGTGCTTGCAGCATCCATGCAAAAGAAACACGTGATCGCAGCATTTCCCCGGTCTTAACACGTGAAGATATCGCAAAAGAGCTTGAAGGTGCAGAAGCAGAATTCCAAGAAGCCCAAAAGATGTTCAACCCTTGGTATGCAGGTCCTCTATTAACCCCATCATCAAGTGTTATTATGCCGGGACTTTATAACGTCCAGCCCTACCTTTTTGTAACAAACAATCATGCTGCATATTCAAGAAGTGGAAGTTCAAAAAACGTTCCAGATAATATACAAATCAAGGCACTTAACATCTTCCAATTTGGTATTGTAAGAGGTCTTGAGGGACTATGGTCTTTTTCTGCAGTACAAAACAGGCAGCAAGGAAGACATTCCACAAATGTCGCTGACACACAGTTTGCCCTTGGATATGCCATAAATGTGCAGTCTGCATATAGCCCCGGTGTAGCTTTTCAGATCCAAGAGAGCTYTCCCATAGGGAARTATCAAAATCTTAATCCGAATAAWAAAGGGGTTGATGCAACAGGCTCTGGATCATTTGAAACAAGGTTCGGTCTTACCATTGGTAAAGTTATCTGGTGGGTATCCACACACCCTATGAACGCACGTATCTCATTCAACTATACGATTCCAGCTCCAACAAGCGTAAAAGGCTTCAACGCATATGGAGGAGGATTCAATACGCGAGGTAAAGTAAATCCTGGTAATACTTTTGAGCTCGATACAGGATTTGAGTATAGCTTTACAGAAAAATGGGTTATAGCAAGTGACTTTGTCTATAACTACACCTCTCCAACGCATTTTTCAGGAAGAAAAGGAACAAATGCTGATGGAACTATTGCCACGGTTGGAGGTGACTTCAATGATCAGGTTTCTATGGCTCCTGCACTTGAATACAACCCGTCTGCGAATCTTGGAATGCTTCTTGGTGTATGGTTCACCGTTTGGGGAAGAAACGCGTCAAACTTCTATTCAGGGATATTTACTGTTGAATATACTTTTTAAGGATGATCCGCAGATCTTCATAAGCTCTTGATTTTTTAGGCTCTTTTTTACTAAAATCTTTAAGACCAGTTTATATAAGAGATGAGTAA
This sequence comes from Candidatus Aerophobota bacterium, assembly GCA_002402025.1. GTDB lineage: Bacteria > Chlamydiota > Chlamydiia > Chlamydiales. The sequence continues at coordinate 4,817 of NVUU01000029.1, read as the reverse complement.
ACATGAAAGACCTTAAGAAATTCTTTGTAAAGACCTATGGCTGCCAAATGAACGAGCTTGATACAGAGCTTATGGTAGGGCAACTTATAAAAAGAGGTCTCGAGAGAGTCTATGATGAAAAAGCCGCAGATCTTCTTATCTTCAACACCTGCTCTATCCGAGATCTTGCAGAGAGAAAAGTTATGGGTAAGATCGGTCAATTAGCAAGGTCTAGTAAAAAGCGTAACTCCATTATTGGTGTTACAGGCTGCATGGCTATGGCAAAAAAAGAATCTCTCTTTAGAAAACTTCCCCATATCGACTTCGTTCTTGGAACAAATAATATCACAGACCTCAACAGCGTTTTAGACGAGGTTCTGAGAACAAGCAAGCAAACAATAAAGACAGATTCTCAATTCGAAGAAAATCTGGACTATCTTGTTGCAAAGCGTGATGACAAAGTAAAAGCCTATGTTTCCATCATCCGTGGATGTGATAAATTTTGCACTTACTGCGTTGTTCCCTATACAAGAGGTCAAGAAGTCTCAAGACCTCCAGAAGATATCGTAAACGAATGCAAAAAACTCGCATCAGAAGGGTATAAAGAAGTCACCCTACTTGGACAAAACGTCAATAGCTACGGCAAAGATCAAAAAGAGTGGAACTGCCTGTTCCATGATCTCTTATATAAGCTCGATAAAATAGAGGGTCTTGAAAGAGTCCGCTTTATGACCTCGCACCCTATCGACATCACAAGAGAGCTTATGGAAGGTATCAGGGATCTCGATTCCCTTTGTGAGTTCGTGCACTTTCCAATACAAGCTGGATCTTCAAGAGTTCTTAAGAAAATGCACCGTATCTACACAAAAGAGCAATACCTAGAAAAAGTCACAATGCTAAGAGATCTCGTACCAAACGTATCTATTGGAACAGATATTATCGTTGGGTTCCCAACAGAAACTGAAGAAGAATTCCAAGAAACTTATGATATCTTAAAAGATATTCGCTACTCTGTAGCCTTTCTTTTTGCCTATAGTGCACGAAAAGGCACACCCGCTATGCGCTGGAAAGACGATATCACAGAAGAAATAAAACAAGAGCGCCTTCAAAGACTCATAAGACTTCAAGATACGATCTACGCTGAGCAACGTCAAGTGCTCCTCGGACATGAGATGGAGGTTCTCGTTGATAAAAGAGGCACGAGAGATGGAAAGCTCAAGGGACGCACAAGATGCTGGAAGAACGTAGTATTTGAGCATCCCGACGATGCTGCCATAGGAACCCTTCAGACTATCAAAATACATTCGTATAATCACCAAACGATGATCGGCGATCTTGTTAAGGCACCAGAACTAGCTCTTGTCTAGACTTTTTGATTTGTTTCATCTTCCATTTTTCTAAGAACTTTTAAAATCAATTCTTATACCCTTTCTGATGAATCTAGTTATTTTATTTTTTAATCACCGGAGGTTTGTCATAATAATCTCTTTACTTTTGGTTTTATTTAAATAATTAGGTATAATTGTTAACAAACAATAACTAGTGTTACATCATGACAAAGACTGAAAAAAGCACTTCTTCAGTAACTTCTGTTTTATCTAGGATCTTAAAACCTGTAAAAAAGGTCGTGGTAAAAGGAGTTCAGAAGGTCAAGGATATCAATCCTGATGGCATTCAAAAGGCACCCGATCCAAACATCGGAAGAGCCTATGTCAATGCCATTGATTCTGCGTTTTTTAAAACACTATTTAAAGCTGTAGAGATTCCAAGAAAAGGTCCTACGACCTTTGCAAAGTCTCATTACTTTCCGACAGGAAAACCTTTTGAAACAAAAGAGTCTGAGTTCCTTGTTAGAGAACGTTTTCAAGAAGAGAAAAAATCTATAAAAAATTCAAGGCTTCTGTTTTCTACAAAATACAACTTGAACTCAGAAGGTATTTTGCATCTGACACCCACTGGTCTTGCGTTCTTAAAAGTTGATGAGCAGTTTGTTGAAACAGCTTATCCCTACTTTTATGATAAGGGTGCTGAAAAGCCACCATTCATAGCTCATATCCCTGTCATTTCTGAAGATGAGATGAAAAGACTGAACTTAAAAGGCCTAAAAGAGATTGGAGAAACGTTCAAATTTACTGTTGTAGATTGCGTTTCAATCACACCTTCTTATTGGCATGAAATGGATACGATCTGGGCCTTGACTGTAAAAAGTGAAGAGCTTGAGCATTTCAGAGAAAAGTATGGTCTTACCTCAAAATTGCACTCACAAGATTTCATTATAGTCGTTGCGATAAAACCAAAATCTATCATCAAGCCTGTAAAAGAAAAAGAGCAGCACTACCTTAGGGTAAACCCTGCARCAAGCAGAGTTTAAAGCATTTTTAAAAATTCATCTTCTGTGAGGATCGTCACTTTGAGAGTGACAGCCTTGTCGTATTTAGAACCCGGCTCTGAGCCGGCTATTACAAAATCTGTCTTCTTTGTTACAGAACTTGACACTTTGCCGCCTCTCTCTTTTATAAGAGCTCCAGCATCCGTTCTCGAATACTTTTCTAAAGAGCCCGTTAGTACAAACGATTTCCCAGAAAAGCTATGTCCTTCTATTTTCACAAGCTTACTTGACTCAGGCTGCACACCAAGATCAAGTAACTGCTCTATTTCGTGCAGATGATTTTCATCACTGAAATACTCTACAAATGAATGTGCGACCTTATCTCCAACACCATCTATCAAGATAAGCTCATCTTCTGTTAAATTTTGAAGATTTTTGACATCTTTTGCATATTCTGCAATGAGCTCTGCTGTGCTTGTTCCAACGAATGGAACCCCTAATGCAAGAATAAATCTTGCAAGGGATATTTTTTTAGATGACTCAATACTGGATAATAGGTTTTGGATAGATTTCTCCTTAAATCCCTCTAGGCCTGCAATGTCTATTTTAGTAAGCCTGTAGATGTCTGACATACTTTTTACAAGGCCATTCTCTATCAGTTTCTTCATCACCTTTTCGCCAAGATTGTCGATATTCATAGCAGGCTTGCTAGCAAAGAACATTAGCCTTCTTTCATTTTTTGCAGCGCACTTGCTATTTGAGCAGCGTACAGCAACTTCCCCTTCTTTCTTTACAACAGAGTAGCTGCAAACAGGACAATGCTTAGGCATAACAAATGGCGTTGAGTTTTTTTCTCTTTTGGAAAAATCAACGCTGACAACTTTTGGAATAACGTCCCCACCTTTTTCGATGATGACATGATCTCCTTTCCGGATATCCTTTCTTTGGATTTCATCCTCGTTGTGAAGAGTCGCTCTTGATATTGTGCTTCCTGCAAGAAACACAGGGTCAAGCTCTGCAACAGGAGTCAATACCCCTGTTCTTCCTACCTGCAGAGTAATGTCATGAATCCTCGTTTTCGCTTGCAAAGGAGCATACTTATAAGCAATTGCCCATCTTGGTGATTTACCAGTAGCGCCGAGTTTTTCCCAGTCCCTTATTGTATTTACTTTAATGACAATGCCATCAATCTCAAAAGGCAAATCTTCCCTTGTTTCCTCTATTGTATTTGCAAATTTCAGCAGATCTTCCACACCGCTACATACAGCAAAGTGCTCTTTTGAAAATGTCGGGAATTCTTTCTCTTTCAGAAACTTTTGCACACCTTCTTGGGTGGGTATTTCTTTGATTCCTTCTGCAAGGCCATATACCATGATACTAAGAGATCTTCTTTTTACTTCTTCAGTATCAAGAAGTTTTAACGAGCCAGCAGCTGCGTTACGAGGGTTTGCCCAAACATCTTGCCCAGCTTCCTCTTTTTGCTCATTGAGCTTTGAGAAAACTTTTTTTAGCATGTACACTTCTGCTCGTAGCTCTAATACGTCCGGAAGATTTTTCGTGTCTATTGCTTTTGGTAAAGAAGAAATAGTCGCAATATTTTTTGTAATGTCATCACCAACTTTTCCATTACCTCTTGTAAGAGCTCTTACAAACTTTCCTTTTTCATAACGAAGAGATACAGCAATACCATCCATTTTAAGTTCTGCAGAATACTCCATATCATCTCTTGGAAGGATCTTATATACTCTTTTGATAAAATCTCTTATTTCTTCTTCACTGTAGGAGTTTGCAAGAGAGAGCATAGGTACACTATGTGCCATCTGGTAAAAGCCTTTGGTGGGTTTTTCTCTTACTGCTTGTGTTGGAGAGCTTGCACTCACCCAATCAGGGTGAAGTTTTTCGATCTCTTCACACTGTTTCACAAGAAGATCGTACTCATAATCAGAGATCAACGGCTGATGTTTTTCAAAATAGAGCTCATCATGCTTTTTGATCTCATCTACAAGTTTTAGGTATTCTTCTTTTGTGCACACTTTACTTCTCAAATTCCACCTCAAAAACAATCGTTGTAAAGGGAGAAGTATCGATAGATATTTCTCCTTTCTGAGGATCTATTTTAGCATCTGATATACCCTTACCACCATATTTTTTCTCATCTGAGGAAAAAAGTTTTGTGATCCTTTTGAACTTTCCCCGAGCTTTCGGTGCCTTGCAGGAATAATTTTTCTTTTCTTTGTCCATAAAGTGATGAAAACAAAGAATTGATTTCTCCTTTGCATGCCTAAGATAGACCAGGATGCCTCCTTTAGCATCGTTGTTGATCACCCACTCAAAGCTCATCCTATCAAAATCGTTCTCATAAAAAGCTGCATGGCTCAAATAAAGCATGTTCAAATCTTTGACATAGAGCTGCGCCATTTGATGAAGAGGCTCTTTCAAAAGATCCCAGTGCAGGGATTCATTACAATACCACTGGTTGATCTGCGCGATCTCTGTACCCATAAAAAGA
>NVUU01000028.1 GCA_002402025.1 Candidatus Aerophobota bacterium | reverse complement strand
CGGATGATGGCAACCTCGATCACCAGGTCGTAATAACAGCGCGGTCGTAGTCGCGGCAGCATGGATATTTGCGCCCGCGATTCCACCTGAAACACGCCCACGCTGTCGCCCTTACAGAGCATGTCGTAGGTGGCCGGGTCCTCTTCGGGGATCGCCTGCAGGCTATCAATTTCGGGCTGGTACTGGCGAATCATCTCCAGTGATTTACGGATCGCACTGAGCATACCCAGCCCAAGGACATCTACTTTTAAGAGTCCGAGTGCCTCAATATCCTCTTTATCATAACAATCGCAGGGAAAATTTATTTAAACATTTGAAAGAGTTTCACCCGAAAATTTCCCTTATAGGAAATTACCTTAAAGGAGCATCTGTAAATGCGTGCATTAAGACTTCATACGAGACTGCAAAAGAGTTCGTTTCTCTCTAAAGTATTACTAACTCTTCTTTTCGCAACTTCAATAAGCTCTCTACATGCGAAGTATCCCCGGGAGATCCTCATTGATTCTCCTTCGTATGTTGGTGGCGGAGGACTTTTCCATAATTTTTGTATTGTTCTTGGGTATTTGGATATATATGAGAGATACCCCAACATTTCTATTACTATTGATATGAGAGATCAGGGGCTCTACTACGAGCCTTCTAACGGCCCTAATTGGTGGAGTTATTATTTCGAGCCATTACATTATCCAAACAGGCTAAACTCCGTAAAAAGGCCTATATTAAAGCGTATTGGGAATCATGAAAAAGGATCGATTGGGAATGCAGCACATTACTACTTTAGTAGAAAGTATGCAAAAAGCCTTATTGATAAATACATCAGAGTGAAACAAGACATCTTAGATGAGATAGATACCTTTTATGACAAACATCTAAAGGATAAAGTTGTGATAGGGATCCATTACAGGGGAACAGACAAACACCTTGAAGCGAGTCATCTCGATTATGACATGTTAACAAAGGCGTTAACAAAAGAGCTAAGAGCACTTGGTGATGTTGACTACGTGATCTTCCTTGCAACAGATGAGCCCTCTGTTGTTGAGAGGCTTTCTGCTAGTTATCCAGATAGGCTTGTTTATACCGATGCTGAAAGGATGCAAGAGCCTGTGCATTATGCAAGTAACAAGTGTTATCAGAAGGGGAGAGAGGCACTTGTTGATATGCTTCTTCTTGCAAAATCAAACATCATCATCAGAACGAATTCTAATCTTGGTGCGGTATCCTGCTTTTACAATCCCAAGATGAAAATTGTGAATCTCAATTACATGAATGACAGGCTTTATAATGGTGCAAAAAAGAATGGCAAGCTCAACGAGTTAAATAAAAAGCCATAATAATTTCCGGGTTATTGTTTGCATCCGCGGGATCACTGCAAAAAAATCTTTAATTGAGTACAACAATCGCAATATTCAAATAAACAGCAAAGCTTACCCAAAGAGCATTTGGGATCATGAACCAGCCAGCACCTCTTGAGACTCTGAAAGCTGTTATCGTTGCAATGATCACAGTAATCCATAAAAAGGCAATGTCAAAAGCTGCAATAAGCGGGCTTCTGAAAGTAAAAAAACAAAGAGACCAAAGAATGTTAAAGAGGAGTTGCAGGCTCCAAAAAGTGAGGGCTATAGCTCTTTTAGAGGTTTTAGGTTTGCAAAACAGCATAGATGCAGAAAGAGCCATTAAGAAGTAGACGATCCACCACACAAGAGGAAAAATATACTCATGAGGAGTTAAAGCGGGTTTTTTCAAAGATGCGTACCATGTCTCAATTTCAGTTGATTGAGAAGCAAGTCTTCCAAGATACATGATCACAGCGATCCCGGCTAAAAATACAAGAAGAGTAACAAAGAACTTGGTCTTTCTGTCCATAATGGGCCTATCAGCTTAAAGCATACCTTATCCGCACACTAAACAAACTACGATTTAAAAGCACTAGGTGGTGCAAAAAGGAAGGGTTGATGCCTTTGGCGTTCAAATACCTTAGTTAAGACTCTCTGTAGAGAGTCTTAACTGTCTGAATATTAATTCTTTATAATGTCTTTACATTCCAGTTTTTATAACTAATTAACGATAAGTCGATTACGGTAAAATATGCATAAAATTATTTGAAAAAAATAGTATAAATTATTTTAATTCTGTGCTATAATAGTGGTAAGGGGGATTTTATATGTCAGTACAGCTTATCTCAGAAGGCTCATTTGAGTCCGCTACCGTTCATAGTGACTATGATTCTGCTCACTGTGTTGAAGATGATCTATTCGGAGATGTCTTTGTTTTTCTGCCAACAAGAAGTTGTGATGAAGTGGCTCCGCTTGATCCAGCAAGAATTACGTCTTTAGAATCGCCACCAGCGGTTCGTCGGAATTCTTGGGTAGGTGAAGAGGAAGAGGTTGCTCAAACAGCACAGCCGCAAATAAATGGTGCTGATCATCTTGAAAAAATAGATAGGGTTCTTTCTAAGAAACTCTTTAAAAACCTTTCCGGTTATGAATTAGATCTTCTTGTGAAACTCTTTTCCAAAGAACCTGAAAATGCAGAGAAACTCAACAAATGGCTTGAGCTCATCCTAGATGGTAAAGGGAAGCAAGCAAGAAAAGAAGTTCAACTTTTCTTGAGGAAACATATAAAATTTAAAAATACACTTTCCATGGCTTTTCACCATGATGTTAAAAAATGGAGAGAAAAATCGGCAGCTGGTAGAGTGAAATCACTAGCTAAACACACAGCAAAGCTCGTGTTTTCACCACTTCTACTTGTTGTAGGACTTCTTAAAAGTACTGGTAAAATTGCATTATCAAGCTCGTATAGAAAAACAACGGCTGTTGCTTTGAAAACTTTCATAAAAACACGCTCTTTTAACTATAAGACAAGAAGAAATATCGCTTCTTTCATGCTTAAGCTTGGTATTGCAGGGATTGTATCTTTAGCGATTTCAGGAGAGATTGCAACATGTGCTGCTACAACACCTTTAATCGTTGCAGGAGTTGTTGGTGGAACAGGACTTCTTGCAAAAATCGCAAATGACACAGCTCAACATAAAGCTGCAGCGTTAAGCTTTTCTGAGATTCTTGGAGACACGGTGAAGACAGCAGCGGATACTGCTGTTACAGCAGGATTCTTTATGGCGATCGCAGAGCTTGGGGGAGTCATTTCTGATGCCCTTTCCTCAAAGCCAGACGCAATGAATGCCGATACAGAAGAAACATCAAACTTTGCAGAATTCTATGAAGTCGCTGAAGAGGGACTTGGTCATGCAGATCTTGCGACATCTGGAGTAAAACTCACTCAGGATCTCGCAGAAACGGCACGTAAATCAAAAAAGATATAAACTTCTAGCGGCTTATATAAGCAGGTTSTTTCTTTAAAGATTTCAAAGTATCACAAAGGTATTCAATTTGCGACTGTTTGTGTTTTGCATTGAGTGCAAAACGTATTTTTGATCTTCCAGGGGGTGTTGTAGGAGGTTTCATAGTGGTTGCAAGGATGTTTGCATCAGCAAGCGCTGCTGCGATTTCATCGATCTCTATATGATCAAGAAGCAGGGGTACAATAGGAGAGTTTTCAGAGGATGTTTTCCAATCATCTTCTTTTAAATAATCAGTAAGGATCTTTGCATTTGAAAAAATCGCTTCTCTTTCACAATCCATATCAGGAATGAGATCAAGCGCTGCATCTATTGCTCCAAGAACTGCTGGTGGAAGAGCTGTAGAGTAGATAAAGCCTTGGCAAAAATTAATGAGATATTCTTTTATAAGAAGACTGCAAGCGATGTAAGCGCCGTAAGAGCCGCAGGCTTTCCCAAAGGTTCCAAGTGCGACATCAATGCCAGATTTTCCAGCACAAAGTCCCATGCCATCTTTACCCATAACACCTACAGAGTGAGAGTCGTCAACAAACAAGATAGCATCATTTCTATCTGCGATCTCGATAAGACGATCAAGGTCTGATGTATCACCTTCTAGGTGATAGAGAGATTCAACAATGATGATTTTTGTAGAAGCATGGATCTCTTTCTGTTTATCTAGAAGCTCTTCTAGATGCTGCAAATCATTATGTTCAAACTTAAAGACTTTACCTCTACTTTGATAGGCTCCTTGAAAAAGACCCTGGTGGCAATATTTATCAATAAAGATACAAGAGCGCGGGTTTGCAAGAGTAGAGATTACGTTAATGCTTGCTTGGAATCCAGAAGAGAGAAGAAGTACATCTTCATAACTGACAAGTTCTGCTACTTTTTCTTCGATTTGTTTATGGCATTCTAAATGCCCTGTCATAAGTCTTGATGCAGTAGATCCAGCTCCCCACTGAAGAACATATTGAATGGTTTTTTTTTTCACGTAGGGGTGATCAGAGAGTCCTAAATAATCGTTGGAGCTAAAGTTGAGCATCTTTCTGTCTTGGCAGAGGATGTAAGCTTCGTCAAGAGGAACAACGCATCTAAGTTGTCTATATGCATGTTGTTGAACGCGTTTTTTTAAAGCTTGGTCGAAAAAATCGTACTTGTGATGCATAAAAATCCTTAGTCGCATTTACTAAACAAAATAATGCTCTGGAAGAATATGCAAATATGGAGTTTCTATAAAGAAGTTTTGCATTCAAAAAGAGGATGAAGTGCATCTCTTAGTGAATCACCAAACCCAGCGCCTTCTCTTTTAATGTCATGAGTGTATGGGTCGTCTTCGCAAAGAATATATCGAGAAGATTTTTGCGAATAAGAAATGAGATAAAGAGAAGCTTTATCATTTTCGCCATCAAAGATGAAACGGATCCTTGTAGGATCGAAGAAAAGTGCAGACCTTGGGTTAAGCTCTACCTCGACTTCGTTGCGGATAAGTTCTCTTTCGTATTCGTCTTCTTTTTTATCTTTGTAGTACTCAATAATCATAGTAAATAGAAAGGAAGTATTAGAGAGATTTACTAAAACAGATGTGCTCAAGCTTTGGATGGAGCTAACATCTGATAGAAGCTTTTCTTCTTTAAACAGGGTAGCGAGATCTTTTCTCTTTGTAAAAAGGTGATCAAATCCAAGCCTTAAGAAAGAAGTGTTTGCAAGCACGCAAGCAAAAGAAGTTAAGTTTCTGTTTAAGCAGAACTTCTTGAAGGAAGGGTATTTTTTCCAAATGTTTCTTTCAGAAAGAATGCTAGCTGCATTCTTAGAAAGGTCTTTTTGTGAAGATTCTTTCAGAACATCCTCAAAAAGAATATATCCTTTCTTTCGGAAATAGAAATACTGTTTGGTACTTAGACTACACTTATACATTTTGCTTCTCTTATCATAAAGACTCGCTCTAGCATATCACAAGATACGGATTTCCTCATAAGTCTATAAAAAAGATTATATCTTTTTGAACCGTTTTACAGCCTCTTTGGCGCTCTCTTCATTCGTGAACCCAGAGAGGCGTACATAGCCTTCTCCTCTTTTCCCAAAGCCAGCTCCTGGGATGCACAGGAGGTGGAGCTCATTTAAGAGGTGGCGAAAAAACTCCCAGGAGCTCACGCCCTCAGGGCATTTCCACCATATATAGGGGCAGTCCTCCCCGCCGTAGCAGGTCTGGCCATGGTCTTTGAGCCCGTCTTTCAGTCTCTTTGTTTGGATCAAATAGTCTTCGATATCTTCAATCGTTTCTTCGTGAGCTTTTTTAGTGRGAGCTGCTTCKGCAGCTCTTTGAACAGGGTATGATACCCCGTTTGACTTAGCGTGTTGTCTTTGTGTCCATAACTTGTGCAAAGAGACATCCTCTTTACCAAGTTTTGCTTTGATGGCTTCTGGAACGATGCTATATGCACAACGAAGTCCTGTAAACCCTGCAGACTTTGAAAAGGTGCGCAGTTCGATTGCTACATCTTTTGCACCTTTGATCTCATAAATGCTTCTTGGAACATTATCCGATCGTATGAAACATTCATAAGCAGCATCAAGGATAATAAGAGCGTCGTGCTCTTTTGCATAATCAATCCACTCTTCATAATCAGACCTTGTAAGAGCCATCCCTGTTGGGTTGTGAGGCGAGCATAGATAGATGACATCACAAGCTTTTTTGGGGGGTCTGGGAAGAAATCCTGTTTCTTCTGTGCAAGGAAGGTATACGATATCTGGGAAATCATTTCCTTTTTTTGCAGCCCTTGTTCTGCCATCCATTATAGCTGCGTCAAGATATGAGGGGTAAGCTGGGTCTGGAATCGCAATTTCATTGTCTTGATCAAGGATATCAAGAAGGTTGACACAGTCGTGGATAGTTCCTTCTGAGATAAATACCTCTGATGCTTTTATCCCATATCTGCCGTACTCATTATCTACAATAGCCTTCTTAAGAAAGTGATAACCACAAGAGGGTCCATATCCGACGACCTTTTCACCCATTTCATTGCAGGCTTTTGTAAGAGCTTTTACAATCGTTGGTTTCAATGGTTGTACAATATCTCCCACACCAAAATTTAGAATTTTCTTATTAGGGTGAGCTTCTCTCACTAATTTGAGCTCTTTATCAATGATAGGAAAGATGTATTCACGTGTTATTTTTTGATAATGAGGATTGGCTTTTGACATAAGATGACTCTTAGGTTATAGATAGTTCGCATACATTCTATGCAAAACTGTAGAAACATACAAGAATATGAACTCTTATAAAACACATGATGCCAGATAATTTTGATACCTTAGAAATTGAAAAAAAATTGGGGTATACTTTCAAGGATAAAGGCTTGCTCAAGCTTGCTTTTACCCACAGATCGTTTGTGAACGAAAATAAAGAAATCTCTTCTAATCATAATGAAAGGTTAGAGTTTTTAGGAGACGCGATTCTCGGCCTGATGGTGAGCGAGTTTCTTTATAAAACACTTCCTGAAAGTAAAGAGGGAGATTTGTCCTTTTTAAGGGCAAACCTTGTCGAGGCTTCTTCTTGTTATCAGTTTCTGCAGATGATTGAAATTAGCGAGTTTCTTCTTATGGGAAAAGGAGAGATGATGAACCAGGGTAAAGGAAGAGATACGATCTTAGCTGATCTTTTTGAGGCTGTAATCGGAGCAATTTATATCGATTCTGGCATGGATATGGCAAAAGAGTTTTTCTTTTCAAAGTTTGAAACAAAACTCCATTCTTTGATTAGAGAGCCTTCAAAAAATTGGAAAGCTCTGTTGCAGGACTACCTTCAAAAGAAATATCAAAAGCAACCTACATATACTGTGATTGATGAGGAAGGTCCTGATCATGAAAAAACATTTCATATCGGTGTTTATCTTGATAAGGATGTCCTTGGAAAAGGTTCGGGACTCTCAAAGAAAGAAGCAGAACAAAATGCTGCGGAAGATGCTTTAAAAAAACTCTCATCTGGATGATTGATTATGGCAAAAGATAGCACAAATTGGCTTTGCTCTGAATGTGGTTTTGTACAAAAGAAATGGAGCGGGCAGTGTCAAGCTTGCAGCACATGGAATACATTCAAAGAGTTTAAAGAAGCCAAAGTAAAAACAAGGTTTCAAGCGAAGGCAAAAGACGTATCTGCTCCACTTAAGATAACAGAAGTAGAGCACCTTGGGTATGAGCGTATCAAAACAAATTATTCAGAATTTGATCACTTGATGGGTGGTGGTGTTGTAAAAGGCTCTTTATCACTCATTGGTGGGGTTCCTGGTATTGGAAAATCCACATTGCTTCTCCAGCTCAGCAGCGCTTTTGCAAAGCAAGGTCTTACAGTATTATACGTTTGCGGTGAAGAATCTGTACAGCAAACCTCGCTGCGTGCAAAAAGACTTGGCATTGCAAATGATTCTCTCTATTTGCTTAATGAGACGGAATTTACAAAAATTAAACTCCAGATCGATCAGCTAAAGCCTGACATTCTTATCTTAGATTCTGCACAAATCATGTACAAAGARGAGATTCCTTCAGCACCAGGATCTGTTGTGCAGGTAAAAGAGATTGCGATGGAATCCATGCATCTTGCAAAAGGCTCTAACATCACAACATTTCTCATTGGACATGTAACAAAATCGGGAGATCTTGCGGGGCCCAAAGKRYTTKMRMAYWYYSWRGRYRMRKTTTTGGATTTTGACGGGGATAGGCAACATGGTTACCGTATGGTAAGAGCTTCTAAAAACCGCTTTGGACCGACAGATGAAATCGCAGTTTTTCAAATGCTATCTGTAGGTTTGCAAGAAGTGAAAAATCCCTCTCTTATGTTTTTAGAAGAAAGAAGAAGTAATACACCAGGCTCGATCATTACAGCCGTTATGGAAGGCTCAAGAGCCGTGCTCCTTGAGTTACAATCTCTTGTTACAAAATCTTATTATCCCACGCCCTCAAGAAGAACAACAGGTGTTGATATGAATAGACTTGTGCTTCTTCTTGCAGTGCTTGAGAAAAAAATGCGCTTCCCTCTTTATTCCTACGATGTGTTTGTCTCTGTTGTTGGAGGCATGAAAGTGCAGGAACCAGCCTYAGATCTATCTCTTATCCTCGCCATTACATCTTCATACAATGGCCTTTCTATCGATGAAAAAACTCTTGTGTTCGGAGAGGTAGGATTAAACGGTGAAATTAGAAGTGTGTCTCATGTGGAAGCGCGCATGAAAGAAGCTATTCATATGGGTTTTAAAGCGGTAATTCTTCCAAAGCATAATGCAAAGGAACTTACAGAAAAGACTCGAAAGTCACTTTCGATCTTCCCTGTAGACAAAGTAGAAGATGCTATTTCTATAGCACTCGGAGAGCTATGCAAATCAAAATAGCTGCACGAGAATCTAATCTCTCAAAAGTGCAAGTAGAAGAAATCTATCATGAGCTACTTGCTTTAGGAGCAGATGTTACATTTACAAAAACGTTTGTAAAGACAACAGGAGATCTTGATCAGAAGACATCTCTTGCAGATATGGACAAGACGAATTTTTTTACAAAAGAGGTGGACGAGCTTGTTTTAAGTGGGAATTCTGATGTCGGGATCCATGCTGCAAAAGATCTCCCCGAACCTCTTCCTAAGGGCTTAGAAGTTTTTGCCATTACAAAAGGCAAAGATCCAAGAGACTCTCTTATACTGAGAGAAGAAGAAACATTGCAGAGTCTTGGAGAAAACCCAAGAGTCGGCACCTCTTCAAAAAGAAGAGAGAAGATGATCAAGGATCTTATAAATGGCGCTCTACTTGTTGATATAAGAGGAACGATAGAAAAGAGATTGCAACTTTTAGAAGATGGCGCTGTTGATGCTCTTGTTATTGCTGAGGTAGCATTAATCAGGTTAAACTTGACGCATCTAAACAGAGTTTTTCTAGAAGGGGAAACAGCCGCATACCAAGGACAGATTGCAGTTGTTGGTAAAGAAAAAAATGTAGAGCTGAAAAGAGTTTTTAAAGGTTTGAATGAGCAAAAAGGACTATAAGGTGTTTTGATGGATAAGAAATGTTTGTATCTCGGGACAGATCCCGAATTCCATGTAACAGACTACGAGATCGTACACGTTCCATTTATTGAGATTGTTCCAAGAGATCTCACCGCTTTTGAAATCAAACATCAATTCGATGATATCCTTGAGTACACACACTTTATCTTCACAAGTAAAAATGCTGTGAGAGTTTTTTTTGATGCACTCAAATATTACCAAATAGATTTTGGTTTTTTATCTTCTATGCCGATACTTGCTGTTGGAAAAGTCACAAGTAATGAATTAAAAARATATCAAATTACCCACCAAGAAATTGCAAAGGATGCTACGCAAGAAGGTGTCATTCAGCTTTTAGAGATGCTTGATCTTGATAATGCATATCTTTTTTATCCAAGGTCTTCTAAGTCCCGGCCAACACTTTCTTCCTATCTAAGATTGCGAAGGATCAGACATCAGATGTGTGATCTTTATGATACAAAGACAAAGCTTCTTCCAGAGCTTCCTAATCTCGATCTTTTTCACGAAGTAGTATTTACTTCTCCAACAACGGTAAATGCATTCTTTTCTTTTTTCACAAAAATACCTCCACAGCTTGTACTAAAAGCGATAGGCCCAATTACAAGACATGCTCTTAACAAACAATTAACATAAACTTTAACTTTTCCTTTTGTTAAATGTAGCATTTTTTATAAAGTCCTAAGCTTTTCATAACTCAATCGGAGAGACATCATGGTACAGATACTTGCATCAGGACCTTATCAATATCAAGGAATATTAAGAGCAGTTGAAGCTTTTGCACCGAGAGTGCCTGTTAGGGATTCTGCAGAAGAAAAAAAATATGTAGTTATACAAGATGGTGTATTTACTACTGGAGAGAGAAAAAAATCTACCAGCACAAAACTTACTTATGTAGCATCTAATGTTATCAACGCATTGAGTTGGGATATTACGAAAGGAGTAGATCTTCAAAAAGTTGCAGAGGGTTTAGATGTTTTAGCTAAAGGTAGTGAAGAAAAGGCTGCGGGACAGTGTTTTCTATGCAGATGGGTTACTTCTATTCGTCAAATCTGGACAAATGGAGTCGTTTTCGATTGCGTATCTTTTATCGGACAAGACCAGAGCTCAAGGTATATTGTAAGGCAACTTGCAAGTCATTTAAGAAAAGTGAATGAGAGAATGAAACGTAGTAATGATCAAAATTTTGTTCTCTTTATGACAGTTCTTACAGGGCAGCACAATGCAGTACGAAGAATTTGTACAGCAGGTAGAAGTCAGTTTAATTACCTAGTAGAAGATCATCATGTCTCTGATGTAAGAGAAAACTTAAAATTTGATAATTCAACAGAGATTTTAGAGGGAATAAAGACCTTAGATCTTTCTGAGTGGAAAGGTGAGCTAACAAAAGAAACACTTACAATCATTGGCAGGATGACAAATTTAGACGATCTCAAGCTTCCAACAAGTGTAAAAGGTACTCTTACGCTTACGAATGAAAACCTAGAAACAGTTGAAGTAACAGGCTCAAAGCTTACAAAACTAGATGTGTCTCAAGCGCCAAAGCTTGCCACGCTAAACGTATCGTCAAATAAAAATTTGAAAAGTGTTGTAGTTCATTCTGATGCCAAGGAAAATGTAGAGATAAGCTCAGGTAGTACGCATAAGAATTTCAAGTTAACTTAATAGAGTTTAAATCTAAAAGCAGCGTTTTATACCGTTAATAACAATACAAAAATATTTAATTTGCCATTAAAGTAAATATTTTTTTGTTTAAAAAAGAACGCTGTTGTATTTTTTTGAAATTTTTGGTATCCTGGTTGCAGAATCAAACACTTTTTTAGGTGGCTCTCATGGGCTTTTTAGGCCTTTTTACAAAGCACAAACCCAAGATCAAGGTTCAATCTACGAAGAAAGATGGATTTAGTGGATGGGTGAAGTGTTCTCACTGCGTGGAGATGGTACACGCTAATGAAATGCAGGAAAATGCAAACTGTTGTCCGAAGTGCGGGCATCATTATCGCTTTTCTGCTGGACAGAGAGTGGATCTGCTTGCAGATACAGGGACCTTCAAAGAACTTTTCAACAACCTTTCTCCTTTAGATCCTCTGGGTTTTGTCGATAAAGAAGCGTATATTGACCGTATTGACAGAGCACAAGAGAAGACGCAAAGAAAAGAAGGGATATATACAGGTACATGCCTTCTTGACGGAAAGAAGATTGCTCTTGGGGTGATGGACTTTAGCTTTATGGGCGGTTCGATGGGATCTGTTGTTGGTGAGAAAATCACACGTCTTGTTGAGTATGCGATTGATCATTATTTGCCAGTGATTATGGTCTGCGCTTCTGGTGGTGCGCGTATGCAAGAGTCTTGCCTCTCACTAATGCAGATGGCAAAGACATCAGCTGCGTTCCGCAAGCTACATGAAAAAAGCCTTCCCTATATTACAGTTCTAACGAACCCAACGACAGGGGGCGTTACAGCATCTTTTGCAGCTCTTGGAGATGTGATCATAGCAGAGCCAGAAGCTCTTATTGGTTTTGCTGGCCCAAGAGTCGTTGAGCAAACGATCAAGCAAAAGCTGCCACCAACTGCACAAAAATCTGAGTTTCTTCTTGAAAAGGGAATGATCGACTGTATCGTTTCAAGAGTAGAATTGAAGCAAAAGATCTCATTCTTCCTTGATTTTCTTACAGGAAATGAGCCATATGCATATGCATCTGATGATCTGATCGTTCAAAAGAAAAAAGAACTTCCTGAAAAACTTCAGGAACTGATAGAAGTAGCGGAAAAGAATATGGAAACGAAGAAAACAAGAGCTACAAAAAAGGCGAGCTCTTAAAGGCAACTTAGTTATGAAAGATGAAGTGATAGTACCTGTAACTCTTGATCATGAAGAGTTACTTCCCTCTTATTCTACTGTGGATAGTGCAGGAGCTGATGTAAGAGCCCATATCGAAAAAGATCTAGTCATTCCACAAGGCGGGTCTGCATTAATCCCAACAGGGATTAGATCAGAGATCCCAAGTGGTTATGAAATCCAAATACGTCCGAGGAGCGGACTTGCTCTTAAGCATCAAGTCACAGTGTTAAATACCCCTGGTACCATCGATGCTGACTACCGCGGCGAGATTGGAGTGATCCTAATCAACCACTCGAATAAACCCTTTATTGTTACAAAAAATATGCGCATCGCACAGCTTGTTCTCGCGAAATATGAAAGAGCAAAATTTGTAACGACGAAGAAGCTGGCACTTTCTGCAAGAGGAGAAGGTGGTTTTGGCCATTCTGGAACGCATTAATGAGACGCTTGTCGATCTGATTTCGGGGTTTCAGAGAAAGAATCTCGATAAAGTAGGAGAAAAAGTGGTCATTTCTAGTTATTTAGATCCGGATCTTATTCTTTTTATGGAAGAAGAAGATCGTGATACAGCAATTAAAAARCTCACTCATAAGCTTCTTTTATCAGGAAAGATCCAAGATGAAGAAAGCTTCTATAGTGCCGTGATCCAAAGAGAAAAAATCGTCTCTACAGGAGTTGGCATGGGCGTTGCCATCCCGCACGCAAAACTCGACGATTATAAAGACTTTTTCATAGCGATCGGTGTCCAGAAAGACAAAGGGATCGAGTGGCAGTCTCTCGATGGCTCGCTCGTACAACTGATCTTCCTTATCGGAGGGCCTTCTAAAGACCAAACGAAATATCTGAAAATTCTATCTAGACTTACAGCATCCATTAAAGACGAGACCCTAAGAAATGCTGTGATGAAATCAACAAATGCTGATGAAATTATCTCTCTTTTCACTCAGTATGACTCTCAGGAAAGTTAATTTCTTGTCTGCAAATAAAAAAACTGTCATATTGAATTTTTGAGAATGTCTCAAAAAGACGACTAATGGTAAAATTTGAATAAACGCAATCTTACAAAAAGGTGTACAGATGGATCTAAAGATTAAAGATGTTGCAGAACTTCTGAATGTTTCAGAGACTACGATTCGTCGTTGGCTTGCAGAAGGCAAGATACCTGCTTACAGAATCCATCATCAGTACCGATTCTCCCGCATGGAGATCGAAGATTGGGTAATGAGTTGTCGTTTAAAGCAAGTAAAAGGAAATTTTTTACCAGTAGAAGAAGAGCAAATTTATCCTGTTAAAGACGAGGCTGGCAGCGTCGATGAAGGTACTACTTCCACAGTTGGCCAGCAACAATTTAGTCTATTTAGAGCGATCCATAGAGGGGATGTACTCGGTCATACCTCAAGCACAACAAAAGAAGGGATCATTAAAGAAACTGTTTCCGTGATCGCATCAAGACTTGGTCTTGATGCAGCAGTGCTTACTGATCTACTTCTTGATCGTGAAAGACTCATGCCAACAGCTCTAAATAATGGCATAGCTGTACCTCATACAAGGGAGTTCTTAATTAAAAAACCTTTTGATGTAATGGTTGTTGTCTACCCAAATAAATCGGTCGATTGGGGAGCTTTAGATGGCAAGCCAGCGCACACTCTATTTTTCTTGTTCGCAAGTGATGACAAGAGACATCTACATCTTCTTGCAAAGATCGCTCATCTAAGCTCTGATGAAGAGACTCTAAAATACCTTCAATCAAAGCCGTCGAAACAGGAGCTTCTAGAGTTTGTGAAAGATTGGGAAGCTGGGATTAAATCCAAAGCAACAGTGTCTTAAATAAAAAAACAGGCTGCACTCAGCCTGTTCTATTCATTTTTACAAAGCTCGAGCTTCGGGAAGCTAGCTTTTCTTAGTCTTTTTTTCCTTGTCAGCACTAGATGTAACAAGCTCTTTATCATCAGTTTTCTTTTCAACGCCAAGTATGTCTTGAAAGACAATCAGTCCTTCTTCAACTCTACATTCAAATGACTTCTCTGATTCTAGGTCTTTTAAAACAATCTCTGCTAGAGGATCTTCGAGGTACTGTTCGATAGATCTTCTAAGAGGTCTTGCTCCCATCTCAGGCTGATAACCTTTATCTACAAGGAATTTTTTTGCATCGTCAGTAAGGTCGATTGTGATGTTCTTCTTAATGAGTCTTTTCTGAAGTTTGCCCACTTCAAGATCAAGCACATGGGTAAGAAGAGATTTGTCGAGTGCTCTAAAGATCACAACATCATCAAGCCTGTTGATAAACTCTGGCTTGAAGTGTTTTTTCACAGCCTTGTCAATCTTCTCTTGCATAGACTTGTAATCAGGCATCCCTTCTTGTACACCAAAACCAACTTCTGTCGTTCTTCTGATCAGATCAGAACCAAGATTTGATGTCATGATGATGATCGTGTTTCTAAAATCAATCTTGCGTCCGAAGGAATCGGTAAGCCTTCCTTCCTCTAGGATCTGTAGCAGGATATTCATCACATCAGGATGCGCTTTCTCAACCTCATCAAATAGAACAACAGAGTAAGGACGTTGTCTTACTCTTTCTGTTAACTGGCCACCTTCTTCATGACCAACATATCCCGGAGGGGATCCGGTCATACGAGAGACAGCGAATTTCTCCATGTACTCTGACATGTCTACTTGAATGAGTGCATCTTCACCGCCAAACAGCTGCTTTGCAAGCTGTTTTGCAAGGAGTGTCTTACCAACACCTGTTGGTCCGAGGAACAGAAATGCTCCAATCGGTCTGTTTGGATCCTTGATATCTGCTCTTGATCTTCTGATTGCTTTACAAACAATAGTCAAAGCTTCACCTTGACCAATGATCTCTTTTTGAAGAGTCTCTTCCATCTTAAGGATTTTTGCTGTTTCACCTTCTGTGAGCCTTCTAACTGGAATCCCTGTTTGCTTCGCAACAATCAGAGCGACCTCATCTTCATCTACAATAACTTTGTGCTCTTCTTTGTTCGTTTCCCACTCTTGCTTCAGCTGATGGAGTTTTTCTCTTAAGTTCTTTTCTTTATCACGAAGCTTTGCGGCTTTTTCATACTCTTGCTTGCCAATAGCGCCTTCTTTTGCATTTTTGAGCTCTTCTATCTCAGCCTCATATTGAGTGATCTCTTGAGGCTGGTGTAGCATAGATATACGAGCTTTAGCGCCTGCTTCATCGATTAAGTCGATCGCCTTATCAGGAAGAAATCTTCCTGTGATGTAACGATCGGATAAGAAGACTGCTTGAGATATTGCTTGCTCTGTGTAGCAGCACTTATGGTGATCTTCATATTTTGATTTAAGACCAACGAGGATCTCTTGTGACTCTTCTATCGTTGGAGGAGAAACAACAATCTTTTGGAACCGTCGCTCAAGTGCAGCGTCTTTTTCTATGTGCTTTCTATATTCATCAACTGTAGTAGCTCCAATAATCTGGATCTCTCCACGAGAAAGTGATGGTTTTAAGATGTTTGACGCATCGATAGCTCCTTCAGCAGCTCCTGCTCCAACGATCGTGTGAAGCTCGTCGATGAAAAGAAGGATGTTTCCATTCTTCTTGATCTCATCCATAACAGCTTTAATGCGCTCTTCGAATTGTCCTCTATATTTTGTTCCGGCAATCATAAGGGTCAAATCAAGAGCAATAAGCTTTTTATCTGCTAGGTGATCTGGTACTTCGCTATTCACAATCGCATGAGCAAGGCCCTCAACAATCGCTGTTTTACCAACGCCTGCTTCTCCGATAAGTACAGGGTTATTCTTTCTTCTTCTGCATAGGATCAGTGTCAATCTCTCTACTTCGATTTTTCTTCCTATGACAGGATCAAGCTTTCCTTCTTTGCAAAGCTCCGTTAAGTCGTGACCATAAGCTTTTAATGCTGGCATCTTCTCGTTGCCAGCTCCTGGCTTCTCTTGCGCTCTTTGCGAAGGAGAAGAGGCCATTCCCATAGGAGGGAGTTGCAGGTTGAAAGTTTCTAACTCTTTAAGGACTTCTTTTCTTACTTCTTTTAGATTGATATTTAGATTTTCAAGGATTTGAGCCGCAACACCATCTGTTTGTCTAAGAAGAGCAAGAAGTAGGTGTTCTGTTCCAACGTAGTTGTGATTTAAACTCGCAGCTTCCTCATTAGAATATTCGAATACCTTTTTCACTTTACCAGTAAGAGCAGGATCCCCATATACCTGGATCTCTGGACCAAAGCCAACGAGCCTTTCTACTTCAGATAGAACGGTTTCATAATCGATGTTTAGATTGCGGAGAACGTTTACTGCAATCCCTTGCCCAAGCTTCAAAAGACCAAGAAGGACATGTTCTGTACCTAAATAATTATGGTTAAGACGCTGCGCTTCTTTCTTCGCAAGTTTAATGACTTGCTTTGCTCTATTTGTAAATTTATCGAACATTAGTAATCCTGTTTGTTGCAGATGGAACTTAAGGGATTTCTTGCGGAAATACGGCTTTAATTAATTATGTTTTAGTCCCTTATAGTATATCACTCACTTCGTATATCCCGCTATAAATTTCATTCTATGAATAGTAAGAGTTTTTTGTAAATTACGCTCTTTCATGATCTCGTTCTCGACTATTGAAAAAGAATTTGGTATGCTCATAACCAACTTATTATAAGAAGGGAGCCAAAATGTGGCAGATTTTAGAGAGCGGAATAAAAAGTGCAGAGGAGAATATGAGCCTCGATGCAAAGCTGCTTGAAAGTTTAAAAAAAGATGATGATCCTATCCTCCATCTTTATGGCTGGAAGAAAAAAAGTGCTACCTATG
>NVUU01000027.1 GCA_002402025.1 Candidatus Aerophobota bacterium | reverse complement strand
AAAAAAGCGATGGAAGATAGGGGTGAATACAAGTATGGATTCACGACCCCTATAGAGACAGTAGCCTTTGAGAAGGGGCTCACTGAGGATACTGTCCGAGCGATTTCGAAGAAAAAGGACGAGCCTCAGTTCCTTTTGGATTTTCGGTTAAAAGCTTTCAAGAGATGGAAAGAGATGACTCCTCCCGATTGGGCAAAGGTGAATTTTGATCCGATCGATTTTCAAGACATGCGCTATTACGCCGAGCCTAAGGAAAAGCAAGAGCTAAAAAGTTTAGATGAAGTAGATCCTGAAATCCTGAGAACTTTTGAAAAGCTTGGGATACCACTAGATGAGCAGAAAAGACTCACGAATGTTGCAGTAGATGTCGTCTTTGATTCAGTCTCTCTTGGGACAACGTTTCATAAGGAACTTGTTGAAGCTGGAGTGACTCTTTGTTCTATGTCAGAGGCTGTGAAGAAATTTCCAAAACTTATCGAAGAGTATCTTGGTAGCGTCGTCCCGATAGGAGATAACTTTTTCGCTGCACTGAACTCAGCTGTGTTTTCAGATGGATCATTTGTTTATGTGCCAAAAGGTGTGAAATGTCCTATCGAGCTTTCTACTTATTTTCGGATTAATGAAAGAGAAACAGGGCAGTTTGAAAGAACATTAATTATTGCAGAAGAAGATTCTTCTGTGAGTTATTTAGAAGGGTGCACAGCGCCTGCATATGATGAGAATCAGTTGCATGCAGCAGTTGTAGAACTTGTTGCTAAAGACAGAGCGGAAATTAAATACTCCACAGTGCAGAACTGGTATGCAGGAGATAAGAAAACTGGCAAAGGTGGTATTTTTAACTTTGTGACAAAAAGAGGCCGTTGCCAAGGATACAGATCAAAGATTTCATGGTCACAAGTAGAGGTTGGAGCCGCGATTACTTGGAAGTATCCAAGTTGTATTCTTCAAGGAGACGAGTCTGTTGGAGAGTTTTATTCTGTGGCTCTTACAAATGGCAAGATGCAAGCTGATACTGGAACGAAGATGATTCATCTTGGAAAAAACACGAAATCTACAATCATTTCGAAAGGGATTTCTGCAGATGAATCGCACAATACCTACAGGGGGCTTGTGCAGATATCTCCAAAGGCAAAGGGCTCTCGTAATTATACACAGTGTGATTCAATGCTTGTTGGGAATAAATGTTCTGCGAACACGTTTCCCTATATAGAGGTGCATAATAATAGCTCTGAAGTAGAGCACGAAGCTTCGACATCAAAGATGAACGAAGAGCAGATTTTTTATTTAGAATCTAGAGGGATAGCAAGAGAAGATGCGATACATATGATCGTTAACGGATTTTGTAAAAGAGTGATAAAAGAGCTGCCCCTAGAGTTTGCTGTAGAGGCGCAAAAACTACTTACACTAAAACTAGAAAATTCAGTGGGATAAAGATGCTTAAGATAGAGGATCTTCATGTAGAGATTGAAGACAAAGAAATTTTAAAAGGACTTTCACTTGAGGTGAAGCCAGGAGAGATCCATGCGATTATGGGACCAAACGGCGCGGGAAAGTCTACTCTTGCAAGGGTTCTTGCAGGAGATCCAAGCTACGAAGTAAAGAGTGGGAACATTTCCTTTATGGGGAAAGACGTGCTTGATCTTGAGCCAGATGAAAGAGCGCATCTTGGGCTTTTTATGAGCTTTCAGTATCCGATGGAGATTTCTGGGATATCTAATTTTGAGTTTATGATGGCGGCAAAAAATGCACATCTTAAAGCACAGGAAAAAAAAATTCTTTCTGAAGAAGATTTTAAAAAGCTTCTTCTTGAAAAGATGGACCTTATGCAAGTGAGATTTGAATTTTTAGAAAGAGATATCAACTCTGGATTTTCTGGGGGTGAGAAAAAACGAAATGAAATCCTGCAGATGAGTGTTTTAGATCCAAAACTTGCCATCCTAGATGAGACTGATTCTGGACTTGATATTGATGCGATGAAAGTTGTTGCGAAAGGGATTACTCAATATCTATCAGAAGATAAAGCTGTGGTTTTGATTACGCATTACCAGAGATTACTCGATTATGTGAAGCCTGATTTTGTTCATGTTGCGATTGATGGAAAGATTGTAAAATCTGGAACGATAGAACTTGCCTATGCCTTGGAAGAGAAAGGCTATGACTGGCTTACAAAAAAAACGGTAGGGGTATAGATGTTACTCAAAAGTCTTAAAGAAAGCTTCGATAAAGAAATGCATAAGCTCGATCCGAGTATGCAGAAGGCTTTCTCTGCTTTTGAGAAAATAGGACTTCCTACGAGAAAGTCAGAAGCGTTTCGGTATGCAACTCTGAAAAAACTCTACGAGATGTCTTTTACAAAAGCATCAAATGCTCAAGAGGAAGAAATTGATTCTGAGAACACTCTTATTTTTATTGATGGAATGCTGCAAAAATCAAATAAGATCGAAGGATCAATTGTGGTATCCACAATAAAAGATGCGATGAAATCTCACGGAGCGCTTATTCGTGGACGTTTTTCAAGGTTTGTGAAAACAGAAAAAGATCCATTCGCTTTATTGAATCATGCTCTTTTTTCAAGTGGTGGTTTCATCTATGTTCCACCAGATCTAAAAATGAATGAGCCGCTAAATATCATTTTTAAGATCAAAGAAAAGCAATCTTTACATATTCCCAAGCTCATGGTTTACCTTGGTAAAGAAAGCTCTTTGCAGATCAATCTCAAGATCGTTTGTGATAATGAAACATCTCAGTTTTCTAATAGGTATATTGAGATCCATCAGGAAATGAATTCTACTTGTAGTGTGATCAATTATTTAGAAGAGCCAGAAAATCTTTATCATTTTGATTCGATTCGCTCTTTTGTAAAAAGAAATGCGAAATTCAACTATTTARGTGTGTCTGCAAACAGCCCTATGCAAAGACAAAATTTAGAAATTTCTCTTTTAGAAGAGCATGCTGACACAAATATTAAAGGCCTTTGCTTTCTTGATAAAAAGGCAGAGTCACATGTTTATGTAACTGTAAAACATTTAGATGAGAGCTGCACATCGAATCAGCATTTTAAATCAGTGCAATTAGGCTCTTCAAAAAGTAGTTTTGAAGGAAAGATCTTTGTCGATCAAAAAGCGCAGAAGACACTAGCATATCAACTGAGCTCTTCTCTTCTTCTCTCGGATAAAGCTCATACATTTTGCAAACCTAACCTCGAGATTTTTGCTGATGATGTAAAAGCTTCTCATGGAGCTACGATTTCGCAGCTGAAAGAAGATGAGCTTTTTTATCTTAAGTCAAGAGGCCTTCCATATAAAGATTGTTGCAGACTTTTAATAAAAGGGTTTTGCAAAGATATTTTAGATGATATAAGAGATCCTCTTATGATAGAGAAACAACTAGAAAAGATAAGTATCTTCCTTGCGAATGAGGGGTAATTGAATGGTTGATTTTCCAATCGATTTAATACGTAGTGATTTTCCGATACTTGCAAAAAAATCAAAGGCTGGAAGGCCATTGATTTATTTTGATTCGGCGTCGACAACTCTAAAGCCAAGAAGGGTGGTCGAAACGATTTCGAACTTTTATCTTTATGAGTATGGTACAGTGAATAGAGCAATCTATGAGCTTGCTGCTAATGCTACCGAGTGCTACGCGAATGCAAGAGTAAAGGTACAAGTATTTATCAATGCAGCAAGTGATGAAGAGATCATCTTTACAAAAGGAACAACGGACAGTATTAATTTACTCGCTCATAGTTTTGGTAAAGCTTTCCTGAAAGAAGGTGATGAAATCATCATCTCAGCAGTTGAGCATCACTCAAACATCGTTCCTTGGCAGCTTCTTGCAGAAGAAAAGAAAATCGAGATTAAAATCGTCCCTGTAAATGACAAAGGCGAGTTCGATCTGACTGCCTATAGAAATCTGCTTACAGAAAAAACAAAACTCGTTTCCTGTGCATATATTACGAATACAAYAGGAATCGAATATCCTGTTAAAGAAATCATCTCACTTGCCCATCATGCAAAAGCTAAGGTGCTTCTTGATGCAGCGCAGGCCCCAGCTCATATCAAAATTGATGTACAAGACCTTGACGTAGATTTTTTAGCTTTTTCTTCTCACAAGATGTACGGTCCAACGGGTATCGGAATTTTGTATGGGAAAAAAGCTCTACTTGAAGCCATGCCTCCAAGAGATGGGGGAGGAGACATGATAGAAAGAGTAACGATAGAGGAATCAACGTATCAAAAGCCCCCACTTCGTTTCGAAGCAGGAACTCCTATGATTGCGCAAGTGATAGGTCTTGGCGCGGCAGTCGATTACATCAATGAAATCGGCCTTCATAAAATCACAGCTTATGAAGAAGCTCTTATGCAAGTAGCAAAAGAAGAGCTGTCAAAGATAGAGGGTATCAGCTTTATCGGAACACCTGGTAAAAGAGGAGCGATCCTTACTTTTGTAATTAAAGGAGTGCATTCTCTTGATCTTGGAACGATTCTTAACCTTAAGGGAGTTGCGATGAGAACAGGCCAGCTATGTGCGGAACCTACGATGGACAGGTTTGGGATTTCAACAGCTGCACGCATATCTTTTGGGATCTATAATACAGAGGAAGAGGTGRGATGTTTTGCATCGCTTTTAAAAGAAGCTCTTCTAATGCTGAAGCCTCAGATGGCTTATTAAAAATCGAATCTCATCTTTAGACTCAAACCATTGAATGACAGATCCCCTCTATTCCCTGAAGAGCTAAGAAGTATAACGTAGTTGTTTTGATCGAGAAAGATCTGCATCTCGTAACCTGCTTGTATGCCAAGGTGATATCTACGATCTTTAAAAAACATATCTCCTTTAAACCCAAGTTGAAAATCAAAAGCGGGTATAATGGTGTAGAACCGATTTCTTGTATTTACAAGGCGGCTTCGCACACCTGTTGCAACAGGTGTTATGAAATCCTTTCTTGCGCTATTAAACCTTGAGCTGAGTCCCGCAATAAGAAAGTTTCCAAAAATGCTGAAATGTTTTGAAATAATCCAATCTGTGTTCATTCCTCCCATAAGACCAATGCCCCAATAATACTGATCCGCTTTCATAAGAAGGTTTGCATCAACAAGAAGATTATTGTTTGCAGGAACATTTACAAATGACACATCGTAATCTTGATCTATGTAAGTTCCTCGGATCCCCATAAATGGCATTATAATGAGTTTGGTCCCGCTCATTAGGTGTTTGCCAAGTTGTATGTCTAGATTGTTGAACGTTTGCTTAAATGTGGCTTTTGAGCTGTCTGATGTAAATGTCGAGTTATCATTCCTCATAACACCTGCCATATTCCAAAGAGGATAAAATCCCACTCCTGCGTTTTCTGTTTTTTTTGTATGGATCCAGCTGTACTCAAATAGGACTTGCCAGTTGTCATGGGGCAGAATAGCGCCAAGTGCGACTTTAAATCCTGGATCCCAGCTTGTTGAGATGGATTTCGTGGTGCCTCTTGTTGTAACAGGGGTGGTGGCGTTTGCAGAAACCCCTGATTGTGCGAAGCTTAAACTATCCTGTTTTACGCCCCAGTAGAGAAAATCGGCGCTTATGAAAATATCGCAGCCGTTTTTTACCATGGGGCCAATAAGTTCATTTTGAGGATAGGAAGGATTAGTAGACGGTGTGTCATTAATCGCCTCTGCTAGGTGGAACTCTTCACTAAACAACAATCCAGAACATAATATAAATACTGCGAGAGGTTTACTTCTGATCATTACTGTGTATTAGGGGTATAATTATATTATCCCTTATATACTATAAATAAAGTGTAATTATTATTGGATCAATAGATATTAAATAGAAAAATAGATATTAAAAAGAAAAACCCCTAAGGCAAAAAGCCTTAGGGGTAAAAAGGATTAGATTAGAAATCAAATCTTAGTTTAATTGTCAACCCTTGCATAGTTAGAGAGTCATACCCGTCATAGCTATACATTTGGTTGTGGTTTTCCCAAGATTGTTGTTCCCATGCTGCTTGTAGTCTTACACGATAGTCGTTATCGCTAAAGTAGTAATCCCATCTGAATCCAAGTTGGAATTCAAACACCATGTTGATCATGTGTTGGATGTCTTTGATAGACTCATTTTCAAATAATTCCCCAGAAATATCTGTTACTTGGCCTGTTCTAACATCTACAACATCAGTTTCTCTTGATCTTAGTTCTGTTTTGAAAGCACTCCACATAGGTGTAATCGCAAAGTTACCGATTAGGCTCCAGTTTCTTGAGAACATCCAAGAAGTATCAAGACCACTTCGGATACCGAGTCCCCAGGAGCTTTGCTTGTCTCTTACGTAGAAGTTATCTACAGAAGTTCCAACTTCACCGTTATCAGTAAAGAAGTTCACATCATCTAAGTGAAGGTGCAGTCTATTAGTGTGCCAAGCACCTTTAAGTCCAAAGTGTGGTCTTAATGTAAGTTTTGGGCTTACGAAGAAATTTCTTCCAAGTTCCCAATCAATCACATTGAAACGCATTGTCCAATTGTTCTTACCACTATCAACGTTATGGTCTGAAAAAACGTTATACGTGTTATGGAAATGGAAATTCTCAATGAAAGTATTTCCACCACGGAAAGTCTTTGTATCTTTTGCATGTAGCCAAGTGTACTCAATCACTGTGTCCCAACCATCATATTTCAGATCAAGACCAATGGCTACTTTGAAGCCAGGATCCATACTGTTTGGTCCCTTGACATTGCCGCCGCCTGTATCAGAATCTGAGCCATCAGTTGACTGAACTCTTGAGTTAACCTTTGAAGATACGCTTGATGGGTCAATAGTAGTATACCAGTAGATAAAATCCGCGGAAACAAAGAGGTCTACACCACCGCTGACAACTGGGCCGGCATTGGGTGTGATTGTTGTTCCTTTGATTTGGTCATAAGTGTCATTGAAATGGTCGCCGCTATGGCTGTCTTGCATACGATCAGCAAAACCAGTAGTTGCAAGTGCAATACTTGTAAGGACTAGCCCTTTTTTTAGATTTAGTTTCATTTAAAATACCTGTTAGTTTTCTTTATTATTTAAAAATCAAATCTTAACTCAGCCGTAACGCCCTGGAAGGCCAGATCGTCTGTTGGCTTTGTTTTTTCTATGTAAATAAATTGGTTAAAGTTCGAGAGCAGCTGTTGCTCCCATGTAATTTGTATTCTAATTCTGTAGTTGTCATCGTCGAACCAAGCGTCGCCTCTAAAACCTATCTGATAGTCGTAGGCCATATTAACGTTATGATTTTTAAATGACATTTTCACAACTTCATTATTTAATGTGTCGAGCCTTATATTAAAAATATCTAATTCTTGGTCTACCGATGTTAAGAAATCGTTTCTTTTCGCTTCGAAATTTCCCCAAAGGGGAGTGATGCCCCAAATAGATACGATGCTAAAATTTTTGCTAAGTTGCCAGGATGTATTGAATCCTGCTCTTGGTCCAACGCCCCAGTACGTTTGCCTTTGCTTTACAAGGTAAGATCCTGTGATAATAGCACCCAAAAGCTCGCTTCTTACTTGAAGATCGTTCTCTTGAAGCTCGAACCTTTGTGTTGTCCAAACACCTTTAAGTCCAAAATGAGGTCTTAAGATCAATTTTGGGCTGATGAAAAAACTTCTGCCAAGTTCCCAAAGAGCGCTGTTGAAGTGGAGTTTCCATTCGGATGTTCCAGAAGAGAAGTCGGCAACATTATGATCAAAAGGGATTCCACGGAAATGATCCATTGTTGATGTAAAGGTGTCGTCTTTGAAATGGTCTGTTGTTTTTGGTCTCAGCCATGTGTATTCAATAAAGCTGTCCCAGCCGTCGTGTTCTAAAGCAATTCCAACCTTTGCTTTAAAGCCGAGATCGTTGCTGCTTGAATGTGATCCATTATCACCAACGGATGTTCTAACATCTGTTTCAATAAGATTAGAAAAGTTTGACTCGCTATCTCTTATGCTGTGGCCACTTTGAACAACATTAAAGTCACCAAGTCTTGAGTTCCAGTAAATGACCGAGCCAGAGATGAAAACATCAACACCTCTATCAACAGAAGGCGATGTTGTTGGAGTTATGAGTTTTGTTTGAGCTTTATCATAGGTTTGCTGGTAGTGCATGGGGTGGTTTTCTTGAGAAAAACAGCAGGATGACATTAACGTAATGCCAAAAAAAGCTGATAAAACTGTACGTTTCATAATAACCATTAAAAATTTCAACAGATAGAAAAAACAAAAATAGCAACTTTAAAAATTAAAGTAAAAAAAAAAGCCTCAAATTTCTTTGAGGCTAATAAAAAAGTGATGGTTACATTTAGAAATCAAATCTAACTTTTAGAGTAAACCCTTGAAAGATCAAGTTTCCATGTAAAGGTCTTAATATTTGTATGTCAAATAATTGATTTTGATCGAACCATATTTGTTCTTCCCATCCTGCTTGGATTCTGAATCTGTAATCGTTATCAGAGAACCAGTAGTCATATCTTAGACCTAGAGCAAGCTCTAAAACAGGTGACAGAGTGTGGAACCTATTTGTGACATCAACTATTCTTGAGGGTAGGATGACATTTGTAGCGTCATTGCTAGAATTTTCAGTATCCACGATGGTTTCAGTAGATTGAGTAGTGTCTCTTCTATTCACATCAAACTGACCCCAAAGAGCAGAAAGCGCCCAGTTTCCATAGACTCCGAAGCTCTGAATAAACTGCCATGAAGTGTCCATGCCGGTTCTAATACCAACTCCCCAGTAACTTTGTTTAAAGTTGTGGTGGTAAAATGCATCAGAGATTGTAGTAGTAGTGGTACCGGAGGTTATAGTACCTGTTATATTATTATATCTGGGTGTGAACCGTTGCGTTTGCCAAGTTCCTTTTAGACCAAAATGAGGTCTTGTGGTTAGTCTTGGGCTAACAAAAAAGTTTCTGCCAAGAGATACATCCATAACGTTAAAATGTAGTCTGTATCTTGCGGATGCATCTGCGATAACTAGATTAGCAGCAGCACCAGAATTGATAATCTGAGAAGAAGGTGAGGGTTGAAATGTAGCTATTATCGCAGTTCCAAGAGCAGTACCGCCTGTAATAGAGCCGCTTGGGCTAGTGCGGAACCATGTGTATTCAGCGCCAAGATCCCATCCATCATGTCCAAGATCAAGTCCGATGCCTACTTTAAATCCAGGGCTCCACTTACGGTTAACATAGGAAGTTCTTCCTGACGCAACATTTACACCTGCAGCTTGATTTACAAAAGCAGCGTTGTCAGTTTCTGTTCCAGAGGGGCTTCCCGTAAATGCGTAGCCAAGACCATCAAGTCTCCCTGTCCAGTAGATAAAATCTGCTGAGAAAAAAACATCAACGCCGTGTTTTACAATAGGGCTTGCGTTCGGTGTAATCACTTTATTTTCAAGATCAGAATGTTCTGCGTACATGTGATCATTGTCTTTTGTGTATTGACCTGCAAAAGCCACAGAAGCAAGACAAATTAAAGCTGGCGTAAGAGATCTAAGAAATTTTTTTTGCATACTAATTCTCCTAAGTAAGTTAAATCTATTTATTCAAAATTTCACGAAATATGTTTCATAAAAGAGAAACATCTTAGAAAAAAAATGATTTTTACTAAAAGAAAAACCTGAATTTTTTTTCAGAAATTCAGGCTTTCCATGAGGGTAGACTTCTAAATCGTTAAATTTAGAAATCAAATCTCAACTTTAGAGTGAATCCTTGGAAGCCAAGGTCACCATGTGAACCCCATCCATCAGTAATGCCAAAGACATTATTGTGGTTGATCCATAATTGCTCTTCCCAAGCGGCTTGAATACCAAAGTGGTAGTCATCATCTGAGAACCAGTAATCAAAACGTAGACCGAGTTCAAACTCGAGCACGGGTTTTAATGTGTGGAAGTCAAATGAAGTATGAATGACTTTTACTGTTGTAGCTGGATCTGTAACATCTAGATCTGCAAAGTCTCTTCTTGTTACGTCGAATCTGCCCCAAAGACCAGAGAAAGCAACATCACCAAAGATGCTCCAGTTCTTGTCAAAGTACCATGCAGTATCAAGACCTGTTCTCATACCAATGCCCCAGTAGTTCTGTGTAAGTCTTAGACGTACTTGGTCAACTTCATTAGTGATATCAGCATTTAAGAAAGTTGTGTAAGTTACGTTATAATTCTCTTTATACCAGCTACCTTTTAAACCGATATGTGGTCTTAAAGTAAGGTATTGACTTACATAGTAGTTGCGGCCAAGTTCTAAATCGAAATTGTTAAAACGTAGTCTAAATTGACCTCTTGCGCTTTCTACGTATACGAAAGTTTCTATGATAGCAGAAAACTGATCTCTTCCGATTATAGTACCTACAGTAGAAATATCCCATAGTGGAACAAGACCTCTAGAGTCAGTAAATGTGCTTGAAGACGTATTCGAATGGTTTGAGTGGAACCAAGTATAGTTCAGGTATATATCCCAACCATCATGTCCAAGATTCAAACCGATTCCAGCTTTAAAACCAGGGTTGAAGTTTCTTGGAGGAAACTTTGTGCTTCCTGGATTTGCGTTAGGAGAATCTGCGATTTGGATGCCATCAAAGTCATCCATTCCAGTTCTTGCATAACCAAGGCCATCCATTCTAGCTGTCCAGTAGATGAAGTCAGCAGTGATGAAAACATCAGCACCGTTTGTCACTCTAGGACCTGCGTTTGGTGTTATTTCTCTAAATCTTGTTTCATCAGATGCATGATACGCCTGATTTGATCCGTTGTACATATCTGCAGAAAGGCTTGTTGAGAACCCACAAGCAAGGATTACTGCAGGTAGCCACTTAAGTAGTGCTTTTCCCATTCTCTTGTTTTCTCCTTTTATGGTGCGTATTTTTTTCATCATTACAACTACACTTTGAAATTCCTAAACACACGTTGCAAAAAAAAATGCACGTTTTCTTTAAGTGATTTCCACACCGAATAAATGTAGCGTTATTTGTTATGATCAACACTATCACATTTAAATAAATTTTCAGAAGTGATTTTTTTAAGGAGACAGAACTTTATATGGTTTCATGCTCATGACAATGTTACTGAGCATTTCAAGCCAGTTTTCTGCAACGATTGATGTTTGTTTGAGAATAAAAAACCAACCGGCCCAAAGTACCAGAAGTCCAACAAGAGATTTTAGCGACATTCCAAGGAATGCAATTTGCACTTGTGGAGCGAGTCTGTTTGCGATACCAAGGAACATCTCTGCCATAAGCACTGCAACAAGAGCAGGAGCTGCAAGTTGTATAGATAAAGCTGTAATTTTATTTATGAGGTCAGCGCCGTGTTTCCAAAGGAGCATGTTCATGTTGAAATATTTTGAGCTAAGAAATGCTTCTGCAGGAATGATTTCATAACTTTTTATAAAGATATCAAAAAATTTCAGAGGACCATCAATCTGAAAAAATAATACGATGAGTATGTAGTTGAATAAGTWRMSWMYMGMWKMMGAWTRGTTTNGNANCGYTKNAWCTTGCRMTNTRYMTGMWRGMTSYWYYTSKNTWRGKAAWCRATYAWKWTYYYNGMARMWTTSWKCRATMAMWAWARKAATAKAGANCWAAWWRMMYTRGRASRAAWCCAATAAATAGCTCTTTTATAGCAAGAAGGGTAAAAAGCCAGGTGAAATCTAAGTCCTCATGAGCAGAGTATTGGATGATTGTTGGCAAAAAGGCGACACTTAAGATGATTGCAACACCGATTCTTGTAGAGACAGGGGTTAGCTTGCCACCAAGGAAAGGAGCAAGGAAAATAACTGGTCCCAGTCTAAAAAGAGAGAGCAAAAATAGAGCAAGTAATCCTATAGGGGAGAGACCTGGGATATTGAAGAAGTAAAGCATATAGTCAGCTGTCATATTAAATTAGCTGTGCCACTTATAAAAATTTGTAAAGATGTTGGTTGCAAATGCCATGATTTGCCCGGATAAAAACCCTCCCATAAGCATGATTGTTGCAATCACGGCAACGAGTTTAACAGTAAAGGAGAGTGTTTGTTCTTGGATCTGTGTTGCTGCTTGAAAGACAGCAACCATAAGACCAAGGGTCATACTAATGAGAATAGGAGGTCCCGATAAGATCAAAATCAAAAGAAGAGACTGATAGGAGAGTTGGTAGATTTGATCTGCAAACATATGATTATTTCTCCTCTTTAACGGTAAGTAAGTACGAGGCCTTGTATCACAAGTGTCCAGCCATCAACCATTACAATAAGCAAAAGCTTGAGAGGTAGTGCAATGGTGAGTGGTGAAAGCATCATCATACCCATAGCAAGTAGGATATTAGAGGTGACAAGGTCTATTACAAAAAATGGGAGATAGATTAAAACCCCGATTTCAAAAGCAGATTTCAGYTGTGATGTTACATAAGTTGGAACAAGAACGATAAGGTCGTTCATCTTGAGGTTTTTTCTATACTCACCAGGAAAACTTTTATAGGCAAGTTGGTAAAAATATCTTTGGTGTTTTGTCATCGAGTTTCTTTGTAGAAACTCTTTAAGAGGTTCTTTAGATTTATCCATAACATTTACGATAAAGTAAGCCGCTTGTCCGGAAAAAAGGTTTTCTGGGGCTTCTTCTTCTATGTATTTCTGTGCGCTGTTGTACATCGCAAGGCATGTTGGGAACATCACGTAGATAGTCATAAGAAGAGCGATGCCATTTATGGCCTGGTTCGGAGGTGACTGTTGCACACCAAGAGCGTTTCTAAGAAGAGACATCACAACGACCATTTTCAGAAACGAGGTAAGTAGCATGATGACAAAAGGTAATAGGGCGAGTGCTGCAAGTACTGCAACTTTTGTGATTATGTTTGGTGTACCATCTGTTGAATCGGAATCACTATTAAGCACATTTGCTTTCTGCAGGACCTGCTCTGTTGGAGAGAGTTCAGATTGCGCATATGCTTTGTGTGTAGAAAAACAAAGAGCAGCTGAGCAAAAAACCAAAAATAAAAATTTCAGGTTATAAAGCCTTTTCATAAAAAAACTTCTAACGTTTTAAAAAGTTATCAAATGCAGCCTCTAGAGCGCGCCATTGGTTCTCGAGGCTTGCGTTGATAATGCCTGCTTCGGTCTCTATAATGCAACTCCCTTGTGAAATATCTTCTCTTTCTTCGAAAGATAAAATGCGGAGCTGATCGAAAAGGTTTTTTATCCGGCCCTTTTCTTTTTCTAGGATTTCTCTATCTTCTTTAGAAACGAGAATTTTCACCTCGTGAGCTTGTGTAACGGGTTTTAGCGCCTGGATTACGATATCGACAACTGTTTCTGGTTTTGTATCCAGTTGGTTGCCCACGATTCTTTTTGCTGCTTGCAGGGCGATAGGAAGAACGAGCTTCTGTAACTCATGCTGCAACTCTTTTGCTTTTTTATCGAGGTAGATGATGTGGGTATTAAAAGTTGCAAGACCTTCTTTATGGCCTTTTTCTTTTGCATTTTCACGAAGTTTTTTACACGTCTCGTCGTTTTCTTTCCCAAGTCTTTCGATATCTTTTTCGGCTTCTTTAAGCAACTCTTCGATATCGAGAAGTTTAGAGAACTCTTTTGCGCGGATAACTTTTGATTTGGATGTTTTTTTTACATCCCCTTGATAGATGAGAGAAAATAAGGTCATATATTGCGACTTGTTTTGTTAAAGGTTTAGGCAGATTCTATTAACTCACAAACTTGCGATACAAGAATTTTCTGGGCCTTTTTATTTTTCAGTTCCTTAAAGAGCGTTTTTACAATACTCGCGCGTCCCATGTCAAGTTTATGAGAAAGGTGCCATAAAAGTGAAATATGAGAGGCTGATAAAGCTTTGGATAATCTGTTTAAACCACGCTGATGCAATATTTTTTTCAAGAGCTTTTCATCGCCATCCCAATGGTTGAGACCAATAGGTTTAAAAGCGATAGGCTCAATAGATTTACCAAGTTTTTTTAGATACTGCTTTTGTTCAAAGGTAAGCAGGGATTCAATCTTCACAAAATGAGAAGCATCGATCATGGTTTTCATTTCGATAGAAAGATCGTGCATGCTTAGGTAATCGACGATATGTAGTAGTTCATCTCTTGTGAGATTGAGGAGATCATTGAGTGGATCATCGGGCAGGCATTCTATCGGAATGATGTTCTTATGTTTTTTCACGAAGTAGTGGTAGAGCCTTGAGCTTATATATTCTTGCCCAATATCAGTGACTGTATCGACATCCTTTGTTAGGTCGAAGTATTTGTAGAGCTTTTCTTTTTGTTTCTCTGAAAGAACAGAAATAAAAAGGTACCGATCGTCATCGTACATCTTTTCAAGAAGCGGAGTTAGCCAGCTATAGTGGATGGATTCGAGTCTTTTGCTATAAGTTGGCAAACCTTTTGAAGGATGCATGGGAAGTTTCGGAGTAGAAAGAACTTCTTCCTTTTCTTCATCAGCAAGATGCTGAATCAACTTGGATTTCTTTTCTTCATTTGCACAATCAAGAAAGTCCTTAAAGATGTACCAGTCTATCTCTTTCATAACTCTTAAGTTACGTTTTCATCTGAAGATTCATTTGTTTCAGATTCTACGTGTGTAATGGGTGTTGGGTTGAGTAGCTCTTTAAATCCACCTTTTTTTCTTATGATGGGGTAGAACTTCCAGAAAAGCCAGCCCATAATAACTGCGAATATAAGGGTGAATAAGATCAAGATAAAAAAGATTGCTCTAAATCTTCCAGCAGAAGCTTTATTAAGAACGATGTTCCAGATGCTTACATACTCTTTTGATCCTTGTGTCATCTTATCCATCTGTTCGTTGAGCGACACATCGGTAAATCTTGATCTGTCAGACACAACGGTGACATTATTGATATCAAGGCCTGTAATGCTTCCTGATACAATCCTTTTGATTTTGTTCTCTAAATGGTTGTTCGGATCATCGTAAACACCCTGGTGTTTTACGTAAACGGCTGCTGTGATGCTTTCTTTTGCCTCTTCTCCTGGGGTCCCTCCTTCATCATTTGGAAAAGAGAGTTGCACACTTGTATCGATTACACCATCCATCATGAGGATGGTGTTTGCGATCTGCTGCGCAAGACCTGCTTGGTAACGGATACTTTCCTCTTTGTCAGAGGTCATAAGACCTTGCTTGGCAAAAAGCTCAAGAAGATTCGTTCCGCTTTTTCTTGGAAGTCCGTTACGGTTTAAGATGGCCATAGCTTCGACAGCTTGACCCTGGTCGACGTGTATAGAAAATTTCGGGCCGGTACTTTGACCGCCGATGTCAGGTCCGGAAGAAGCTTCTACTTTACGGGTATGTATGCCTTTGCTCTCAAGAAAGACAACAATCACGTTGGCTTCTCTTTCGCTAATGCCAGAAACAATGGCAGAGTCATGCTCACAACCTGTTAGGACAAGTAATATACAAGATAGAAAAAGAAACGGGTTGGTTCGTATTTTTTTAAGAAAAGAAGTAAATCTACTCATAGCATCAAAATTGCATCCTTTTTCTTTAAAACTTTTTTTAAAGAAACAAACGTATTAATACAAGCAGTAAAAATAAGATGTCGCTGCTCTCTTTATATCAAAGCGCAAGATTATTTAGGACCTTTTCTTGAAGACCCACGAGGGGGCATTATAAAAACGTCYTTTTGTGTAATCACTAATGCCGGCAGATGCGGCTTTGTATTCGAGAAGTTTACCTTTTCTTTTCTTATAAGAAGGGGGATGTACAAGCATTAAAAGTGCGCATTGCAGCGTTTTTAAGAACTTGTGTTTGTAGAGTTTTGTGATCTCTTTTGTGACGGTGTTTTTATAGATCGCTCTTCTTCGCGCGATTGGGATGTTTTTCTCAAGCCAAAGAAGTCTGTTGCGCCACCAGAAATAGGTTGTATGAGGTTTTCCTCCTGTAAAAGAAGCAGAGACTTTATGGTAGACCTTTGCTTTTGGGCAGATGAGGTTTTTATAGCCGCACTCTTTAGCTCGCATGCAAAAGTCACTCTCTTCCCAGAAAAGAAAAAACCTGGCATCTAAAAGACCGACTTTTTTAAATACTTCCCTCTTTGCAAAAAGAGCGCAACCGCAGATGTAATCAACAGGAAAAAAATCTTCATAAGTTTTGTTATCATCAATTTCCCTTGCGGCGATAAGGTCAAACGAGGCTTTTTCTTCGTTCCACATCCCGCCAAGGTGATCAAAAGTGTCTCTTTTGGAATAGAGATAGATCTTTGTGCCAAGAAGAGCTTTTGGATGTTTCTTTGATCCTTTTACAAGCTCATCTAAAATGTCTGGCTTTACGACAGTGTCATTATTCAATAGAAAAATGCCATCAAACCCTTTTTCAAGGGCGTATCTTATTGCAACGTTATTCCCTTCAGCAAAACCAAGGTTTTCCTCGTTTTCAAGTACTGTCATATCGGGATAGTTTTTTTTGATTTCATGCACGGAATTGTCAGACGAGCCGTTATCAACAACGAGTACGTGATGATTTTTATAGGTGAGGTTTTTAAGAGAAGAAAGGCACTCCAGAGTGTCTTTCTTTCCATTAAAATTTAAAAGGATGATGGCAACTTTCATATCTAACTAGTTTTCAAGTCTCCTAAGACAAATCTCTCGAGAGGCTAGTCTCTTGAGGCAAGCCTCTTAAGATACGCATTGTATCCAAGAGATTGATAATCCGCTGCTTCTTTTTTTGGATCTTCTGCAGCGTAGATACCTCTTCCAACGATAATGATATCGCTGCCGTTTTCAAGGATGACGCTTTCTACGGTTTTATACTGCTGGCCAAGTGCGTCGGTGCCTTTTTGTTTTTTCACACCAGGTGTCATATGGATAAAGGCAGGGTCATCTGTAAGCTTTCCCATGGAGATGAAGCCTATAACGAAGTCTTTATGCTCTTTTGCATATGCAACGGCTGTTTGAGTATACTCTCCTTTTGCCATAGTACCGGAAGAGCTCATTTCAGCAAGGAGAAGAAGACCGCGTCCTTTTGGAAGGCCGACTTGCTTCAAGCCTTCGATGATGCCAGGGCCAGGAACAATGTGTGCGTTTGTGATGTCTGACCAGTCGGAGATTTTATAAATTCCGTACTGGTATTGCTTGCCAGAGATGGCTCCGATATCTGCAAATTTACGATCCTCAAAAATCATAAAATTATGCTTC
>NVUU01000026.1 GCA_002402025.1 Candidatus Aerophobota bacterium | reverse complement strand
TTTAAAAACATTGTACTCTTCTCCAGCATCCAAAATATCAATAAGGTGATATGGTATTTCCTGTCCATTTACATTAAAATCAGATAAATCTATTTTGTCTTGAATTGGTGCTATTTTGTCTTTTGATGAGTGATAAGATACAAATTTTGTTTTTATTTTGGAGAGTTGAGACATTTTACTTAAATGTGAAGCGTCTTGTAAATCTCTTATTTTATATCGATCTGCTGAGAAATGATAGAATGAATTTTTATCATTTGTCCAATGTGTTTTAACAAAATAATATTGAATAATATTATTACCAAATAAACTATAGTATTCTGGATTTGAAATATTTTCACGGACAACGATTCTTCCATTTTCGTGCTTAATCACAATAATCTCACGCCTCTTCTCTATAATCTCATGATGAAAGGTAATCGCCTCATAAATCCTATCATTGATCACAACTTTCCCAATAGGCCGAAGAGAGCAATGCGTAATCCCAATAGAGTCTGCTTTCGGCAGCGTCTCTTCTTCGAACCTCTCTAAAAAATCAAGATCTCCTACCTGCTCTTTACGAAGTACCCTTTTATTGAGGTTGATAAACTTATGCTGAAAGAACTTTTTAATAAACAGGATCGCAATAAAGGAAAAAATCAAAGCGCAAACAAGCCAGACAAGCCTACTTACAAGAGATCCTGCTGCAAAAGTAAAGGACTCAAAATCAAGAAGGCTGAATTTCTCAAGACCAGGAAGAAGCAACATGAAAAGGCTGATCACACAAAGCGAGATTCCAAAGATCCCAATGCTTCCAAATCCGGGGATTAGGAATATTTCAATAAGGATAAGACTAATACTTAGCCCAAGCAGCACAAGTACAATAAAAGATACCGATTGGATCGAAAAGCTACAAAGAATCAGAAGACCAAGAGCTATAAGACCAGTTCCTCCCGCTGCGTTAAACCCAGGAGTATTGATCTGCAGATAAAAAGCCAAAATAGTGATTACAAAAAGAATACTCGACACCGCTGGATGCGTAAGAAACGATAGAAAATGCACCCTCCAGTTCTCATAACTCACGATTGTTGCATTTGGAATCCTTCCAAGAAAAGGCTCTTCAGAAAGAGCACTTTTCTCAAAAGACCACTCTTTCCCTGTAGCGCCCTTTGTATCTACACGGCTAGGATCTACCATGAAATCCGCAATCCCATATTTAATCAGCTGCTTCGCACCAAACGTGAGCCATTCTCCATCTTTAGATAAAAGAATGTCAGACCTTTCTTTTTCAGATATCACCTGATCGTCACTATAAAGCTTTACAAGTTTTCCATTTCTATCAACGATCGTAAGATAAGGATCTGCCATAGCTTCTGCAAGAATTGGGCTTCGCTTATAGAATTTTGCAAGATTGATAAACTCGTTTGTTAGAAAGTTACGTAACTTTACGGAGGCGGCTTCTATTTTTAAGCTGGTCTCATGAGGAAGCCCTCCTCCAATGATAGAGTGCTCATTCACRGCAATAAATCTGCACGCGAGTGCAAGCATAACACTTGATGCGATCGCATACTCATCTATGTATGCGATAAGAGGGATTTGATGGTTAATATCAAGCTTTTGAAACAGATCTACAATCTTTGCAGCTTGAAAAATTTCTCCTCCAAGGCTGTCGATCTTTACTATGACAAAAGAGACACCGATCTTTTTGTAGTGCTCTAAGGCATATTTTACGTAGAGATAAGTCGATTGATTTATGCGGTATTCTTTTTTGATGTCCAAATACCCTATTTTGTTGGGACCATCCAGACTGAAATGAATATTCTCTTTCATTTCTTTTGTGAGCTTACCTTCCGTAATCTCGTGGATATCAATAGGGATTGTTTCGTTCGTTAGATCTTCAACAGGCTGCACAGAAAATGCAGACACTTTTAGAATGAAAGAAAAAAGAATTAAGCAGATCTTCTTCATATAAACGCATTACTTCAAACGTTTCGATCTAATAATAGTCCCTTTGTCCTTTTTTGAGTCCAATGCATTAAAGGCAAGCCTCGCAACAACAGATAAAGCGGTACCAAGTAAACCAAACAATACCACTAGARAAGTAATCAAATGTCCTCAAGAAGTGAAGSTCTCCTAAGATTCTGATGTAGCATAATTCTTTGATAAAACACCAGTACTGATTTTTTCATCTAACTTATCGATGTACTTGCAAAATGCGTTTGAAACTTTTTCAAGATGCTCTTTTGTATGAGCCGATGAAATAAAGTTAGATTCAAAAGGTGATGGTGAGAGATAAATACCCTGATCAAACATCTCGATAAAGAAATCATTGAAAAGAGCCCTATCTAGAGAAAGTAAATCTTCAAAATTGTCTACTTTTTCAAAACCAAAGAAAAAGCTGAACATGGAACCTACCTCATTAAGACAAATGGGAAACTTGCACTTCGCTATCGCTTTTCTTACAGGATATAAAAGAAGATCAGTTTTCATTTTAAGATCTTCATAAAAYCCGTCTTCAGAAAGTGCACTAAGCGTTGCGTAGCCACCCTGCATTGCAACAGGGTTCCCTGAAAGAGTCCCTGCTTGGTAAACACCGCCAATAGGTGCAAGCATATCCATTACATCAGCCCTTCCCCCAACAACGCCAACTGGGTATCCTCCACCAACGATTTTTGAAAAAGTCGATAGATCGGGTTTTACGTTGAAGTATTCTTGCGCGCCGCCTTTTGCGATCCTAAAACCTGTAATGACCTCATCAAAAATAAGAAGAGCATTTTCTTTTTTTACACAGGAGACGACAAGATCCATGAATTCTTTGGATGCTGAAACAACACCCATGTTGCCCGCAACAGGCTCAATAATCACAGCACATATCTCGCCTTTGCACTCATCAAAGCAGTTTTTTAAAGCTTCTGAATCGTTAAACGGAAGAGACCTTGTGTGTTTCACAACATCGTTTGGAACACCTTTAGAAGAGGCATSTCCAAAATGGTGAGAAACGCCTGAACCGGCTTTTACAAGAAAGCTATCGCTATGGCCGTGATAGTGACCATTAAATTTTATAATAATGTTTTTCTTTGTAAAGCCTCTTGCAATCCTCATGGCTGTCATCGTGGCTTCTGTCCCTGATGCCACCACTCTGCTTTTTTCCATGCTTGGAACGAGTTCTTTGAGCTTTTCTGCAAGTTTTAGCTCAATTGGAGTTGTCATCCCAAAAGAAGAGCCTTTATCTATCTGGGATTTTGTGCTCGCAACAACATGAGGGTCTACATG
The DNA here is from genome assembly GCA_002402025.1 of Candidatus Aerophobota bacterium. Lineage (GTDB taxonomy): Bacteria > Chlamydiota > Chlamydiia > Chlamydiales. Next base: position 14,105 of record NVUU01000026.1, on the reverse strand, counting down.
GCCCAGTATCAGCGATCCCCAGGCCATATTGAAGTCAATGTACTCATTGCCATCAAAGTCCCAAATAAGGTCTCCCTTGCCCTTTTCAACGATAATGGGAGGGATCCCGATCCCTGTGAAAGCCCTTGTTGGAGAATTCACTCCTCCTGGCAGAGATTTGAGCAGTTTGCTAAAAATTTCTTCGGATTTTGGTCTTGCTTTCACGACGTTTCTCCTTTTCAAACTAAAATTTAGTTTTTGTTCTTGCAGTTATCCTTCAAAACGTTGAACATTAATGCATTGTTCAATAAGAATAAAGCCAAAAAACCATAAAATTAAAACATTTGTTTTATTTGCAAATAATATAAAAACTATTTAAGGCTTTGGAATTAAGTGAAATAAACTTGAGTTTATTCTTTTATATAAATACAATAATGTACTCGAGAGAACATAGAATCAATTAAAACCAAGAGTCTTTTTCATGACTGAAGTTATAGAAGGAATCGTCGAATCCACAAGTGGTAGTGAGTCAAACTCCTGTAATGGGATGCTGTACAATCCTGGCTTAGAAGGTGTTTATTTGTTGCAAAAGGTTGAAAAGCAGCATCAATCCCGCCTTTTAAATCTCGATAGGAAGCAGCAAGAGATCTCTCATACGCTTACAGAACTTAAAGACCATCTTAAAAGATGTTATAGAGAGCTCAAAAAACCTGAAGTTGATGGAGAAGTAAGAACCATTGATCTATCTAAGTATAAAGATCAAATCATGCAACTTTGGAATGAGTGGAAAGTAGAGCTTAAAAATAAAGATCTAGACGAGTATAAAAGTTTATCAGATGTACTCAATCAGCTTGATTTTTCAAAACTTTCAATAGAAGAGCTTGATGATAAGCTGATCCCAGAACTTGAGAAAATTCAAAGGTTCCATGAGTTCAAATATCAACAAATACCAAACGAATTGAGGATGTTTATTGAGCTTTTTACTATCCTAGTAGAAATTTTAAAAGAGATACCCAAAAAATTTGCAGAGGTTAATTCTCATATTAGCCGTAACTCCACACGAGGTTAAAATGCGCATAGACGAAGAAAAGCTTAAAAAAGCTCTTAGAAAAATTAATAAGAACGTAGAAGGTTCTAACCATATGGAAACAAGTCAGTTTACGGAAGAAGATGTTTCTCTTCTGTATTCACTTGGATATGGACTCTATGAAAAGGGCGACTACAAAGACGCAAGAACCGTCTTTCAAAGGCTTGTTTTCGCAAGACCCCATGGGATCAAATACTGGATGGGTCTTGGTGCAGCGCAGCAGATGGTAAAAGATTTTGATGATGCACTGACATCATGGGCGATGGTTTCACTAATCAATGACAACGATCCACTCCCACATTTTCACGCAGCTGAATGCTACCTATCACTGAAGCAGTATGATGAAGCAACAAAAGCGATCAATTGTTCAAAAGACAGAATCAACAATAAACAGTATCCTGAGCACAGATTAATCGAGCAAAAAATCAAGCAGCTCGAAGATGCAYGSRAYMSMRMRATWGSWWTRKARARWGCKMRWSTKGYKMWMYWRCMRCKTWYYAWMTRKAKKCWSWWCRMWTGCAACAACAGTGAATGAGATTTTTCAGCCTGGAAACTCAAAAGAGGGTTTCCAAAAGGATGCTTTTAGCATGCCGCAAGTGGTGAAAGATCTTGCGGAAGAATTTAAAATGCCAAAGCAAGTGCACGAGATGCGCGCACCTGTATCTCTAGGAAAACCCGTTGTAGAGTCACCTAAAGTTGTAAGAACAGAAGAGTTTGAAAAGCGTTATCTTGACAAGCTTGAAAAGAGTCCTATCTATGATGATGTAGAACTTCCTTTTCCAAGACCGATCATACCAATACCTGAAGAGAGAACAAAGCCTTTTACAATGGACACTCCTGCATCAATCATCATCGCTGAGATGATGACAAGAGCGCAGAAGTCTGCAGCTTCTGTAGAAGAGCCTGCAACACTAAAGCTCGATGCTGTTGAAAAAAGACTGCAAAGAGAACAGAAGACTCTTCGCGATGCAGAAAAGCAGGCTTTTGATACAAAGAAATCTGCTAATGAGTGGGATCAGAGATCTCGCGTAACAAACTATCTGCTATCAGGGGCTACCTTTTTAACAGGAGCCGGATTTATGGCAACTGGAGTGCCAGCTGGTGCAATACTTATGGCATCAAGTGGCGGATCTATTGCTGCTCAGGTCATGGAAGATTACGGTGTTGATAAAAATATCGTAAGCGCAACATCCATCGGAAGCGGATTACTTAGTCTCGCTGGTGGTATCCACAGCTGGTGTTACGCTCCACAGCGTTTTGCTCAAGGAATGTCGGCAGTACTTTCAACCGGAGCAACTCTGTTTTCAACAATTGCTGGTGCATACCAGTCATACATTGGATGCATGAAAAACGAATGTTTAAGTGAAGTAATGAAACTAGAAGCTTTGCACACAATCACCGAAACGAAAGTTAAAATGCTTCTAGATAAATTACCAAGTACCACTGCAATGTTTCAAAATTCAACAAAAAGTTTAAGTAGTATGATAAAGAGCCTCGCACGTTGCCATAAAAGATCGACAGATGCTTTTAGGATGGTGATGGCTGCTTTTCCAGCTTAAATAAGGAGATAAAAACCATGACAGTAACTTTAGATAGCTCTTCCCTTCCTGAGGCAATGCCTATGGACGAAGGTCCAGGAAATTTCATCCTAACAACATATGCTGTATGTAAAAAGATGGAAGAGAACACAGAAAAGTTTGTAAAAAACGCAAGTGAAGTTGAAAAAGGCACTCAAGAGCGCTGGAAGGCTGCAAACGAGGCTCGCAGACTTAAAGAGCATAAAGTCGCAGAAATGCACAAGCATGTCGCGGTTTTTCACGCGGTTCTTGGGGTAATAAACCTTGGCTGCTCAATAGCTGGGGCAACGATGGGTATAAGAGCTGAAACAGGCGGTCTTGCCGCAAACCTAAAAAGTTTTACAAAAAGTGGTGGAGACGTTCTTACATCTCTTGGAAGAGCTGTAGGCGATCATGGAACAAAAGTTCTTGAGGGTTTCCAGCAGACACGGGTGCAGGAAATGAACTCTGATATCTCTAAAGATACAGAGAAGAGCCAAGCTCTTTGGGAAATCACAAAGCGTGATAAAGAATCAAGAAAGGAAGACATGAAACAGATGCAGCAAAAAATAAAGCAGGCAACTGAAGAAGCGATCCAAAAAGCTGCAGCGACCTATGGCCCTGCTCGTTAATATTTTATAAAGGGTCTTCCCTGTTTCTTTGAAGACCCTTCTTTCTATCCTCAAATCCTTTGCTATCAAACCTTTTTTTCCCTAGTATCCAGAATGAGGGCTTGCGCGAGGGGTTATGTCTTATTTTGCTCAGTATTTTATAAAAAGGCTGCATTTTTTAAATGCACTTGGTGAGTACGCCACCTTAATTGGTGATGTTATTTATTGGACAATAAGAAAACCTCCTCCTTGGTCTCTTTTGCGCGAGCAGTTCTATCATATTGGAGTTCTCTCTCTTCCCGTTGTTGCCATGACAGGATTTTCAACAGGACTTGTTCTCGCAGCTCAAAGTTTTTACCAGCTCTCTGATAAAGGGCTTGCAAGTGCCACAGGCATCATGGTTGCAAAAGCTATGATCACAGAACTTGGGCCCGTTCTAACAGCTTTTATGGTGACAGGAAGAGTTGGTGCCGCTATGTGCGCAGAACTTGGTACTATGCAGGTTACAGAACAAATAGATGCTCTTATCACAATGGCTGTCACACCAAACAGATACCTCGTTGCTCCAAGATTTATCGCGGGAACGATCATGATGCCACTACTTACCGTTTTTAGCGTCATCATGGGAATTTTCGGAGGATATCTCATAGCCGTTTACTTTTTCAATATGTCCCCCTCTTCTTACTTCGATCCTATGCCCCAATATGTAACAAACTTCGACTTCTTTGTAGGCGTTGTAAAATCTTTTATCTTTGGAATATTTATTGTAACTATCTGCTGCTATAGGGGCATGAAAACGTCCGGCGGCGCAGAAGGTGTTGGAAGAGCAACAACAAACAGCGTTGTGATCTGCTACACCTGTATTTTATTTTCTAACTTCCTCATCACTGTCGGTTTAAATCTCGTACAAGAACAGATCACCCGGTGGTTTATATGATAGAAGTAAAAGATGTGTGGAAAAACTTCGAAGATAACGAAGTCCTTAAAGGGTTAACACTTACAGTCGAAAAAGGGGAAACCATTGTTATTCTTGGTAGGTCTGGTGTTGGAAAAAGTGTTTTACTTAAACATATCATAGGGATTACAAAACCAGATAAGGGGTTAATCGATGTTGATGGGCAAATCATCACAGAGCTCACTGGAGAAAAGCTCACGAAAGTGACCAAGAATATGGGGATGCTTTTCCAAGGCTCTGCTTTATTTGACTCTATGAACATCGAAGAAAACACATGGTTTTATCTAGCGCAGCATGGGGATCCCAAAACGGGAAAAAAATATCCCAAAGCTGAACTAAAAGACATGGTACAACATGCACTTGAAATGGTGAACCTTGAAGGTGTGCAGAAGAAAATGCCATCTGATCTTTCTGGCGGGATGAAAAAAAGAGCTGCCCTTGCAAGACTTATTGTGTATAGACCCGCATACCTACTTTTCGATGAACCAACAACAGGGCTCGATCCTATCACAGCTATGCAAATCAATGAACTCATTGTAAAAACACAAGAAGAGCTAAAAGCAACAAGTATTGTCGTGACACATGACATCGTTTCTGCTCTTTTTGTAGCAGATAGACTCGCTCTCCATAAAGATGGGAAGATCGCCTACGTTGCAACTCCTGATGAGTTCATGAAAATCGATGACCCCATTATAGACTTTTTAAGAAAAACGATCTCTCAAGATCCAAGAACCTTCAGAGGCCGCTAGATGATATCACAAGCAAAGAACATGCTCATTGGACTATTCGTTGTTGTGGCCTGCGGCTTGATCATCGGGATAGTACTGTTTATAGAACCAAGTGCCGGCGATGGTAAGCAGGTGCTCAATATCAGGTTCTCAAACGTAAACGGTATCAMAGTTGGAACAAGAGTAACTTTCGCAGGAAAGCCTATCGGTGAAATCGTAGAGATCAACACCATACCAAATGCAAGGAACCAGCCCTCTGATGAGCTTGGGCAGATCTACTACTACCAGCTTGTTGCTCATATCGACTCCCGTATAAAGGTGTATACAACAGATGAGTTCACAGTACAAACCTTAGGCCTCCTTGGAGAAAAATCCATCGCGATTATCCCAAAGCCCGTACCCAAAGGCATGCACCCAAAGCTTGCAACATCAAACACTCCCCTATATGCAAACTCTGTTGACCCCATAACAAGTGCCTTTCACCAGCTAAGCGAACTCTCTGAGAAAGTCGAAGATGCAGTAGATAGCATCGTCACCTGGATCAATAATAATGGACACGCTCTTGGAGAAGCTGTACGCTCGTTCGATCACGCAATGACAGAGTTCGGCGATACAATGGCCTCTATCAACCAAGAAAACCTCATACAAGATGTGAAGATCGCCGTGAACACCTTTACTGATACAACACAAAAGATCCAAGATGTCATCTGCGAGATGGAAGGAGATCAAGTCTTCAAAAACATCGGTATCACAGTAGATCACTTCAAAGATGCAAGCATCTCCTTCGATGATATCCTCGCAAATATCAAAGGTGGCAAAGGAACCCTCGGAAGACTTCTCTCTGATGATGATTTCTACTTAAGGATCATGTCTGTTCTGAATAAGGTCGATATCGCCATGAACGATATCAACCACTATGGAATCCTATTCAACATGAACAAAGAGTGGCAAAGAACAAGGCAAAAACGCATTACCATCTTAAATGCTCTAAAGACACCGAACCAGTTTAAAGACTACTTTGAAAAAGAAGTCGATATGATCAACACCTCTATGGCAAGGATTGCTCTTCTTATAGAAAAAGCAGAGCAAACTCCAGAGAAGCAGCGCATCTTAGAGAGCAGCCTCTTTAGGAAGGATTTCGCAGAACTCCTAAGACGCGTGAATGAGCTGCTTGATAATCTTAAAATGTACAATGATCAGCTAGATAGCGCCAACACGGAGTCCTGCAAGTAATGGAAAAATCCCCTTATTCTCAGCTAAAAAAAGGTTCTATACTCATCGCAAGCCCCGAGGTAGAACCCTCTTTATTTTCAAGAAGCGTGATCCTTCTCTGTGAGCACAGCCAGTCAGGATCTTTTGGACTCATCCTAAATAAGCCCGTCCATGTAGATATGCCAGAAGAGATCCTCGACATGAATAATATGGCAAACTCCTCGATATCCGTCCGTGCCGGAGGACCTATCCAGCCCAATCAAATGATGCTTCTTCATGACAACGAGGAGCTCGCCTCTACCCTGAAGGTCTGTGAAAACGTCTTTTTAGGAGGAGATCTAGAATTCCTCCAAGAGGCGATTTCAGCCTCTTCTGGGCCCTCTGTGATGCTCTGCTTTGGATATGCTGGCTGGGGACCGGGTCTACTTGAGAGAGAGTTCCTAAATGGCGCCTGGATTCTTTCTAAAGGGTCTCATGAGTATATCTTCAAAATACCCTCAGAAACGCTTTGGAGACAGGTCCTAAGAGATAAGGGAGGCAAGTATACAACGCTCTCTTTAATCCCCGAAGATCTTGATCTAAATTAATTTCTATATATCAATTATTTCTTTAAACACCCTTGTGTTTAAATTAACTTAATTACAAAAGTTAATTTAAAAATTAAATCAATCGTTAATTTAAGGTCCTGGCCATTCACTGCATCTTGACGAGGCGGAAGGTCACGAATTTCGCGGCCAACCGAGTTGACCTCAACTCTCCGGGTCCCGGCACTGCCGCGCAGCTCATCTTCGAAGCGCCGTTCCAGCCCTTGTCGTCCCACCTTAAACCCGGGCAGCCGATATAGTGGATTACGCACAACATCATCTCGGTCAGGACGGGCTAGATACCCAACGATATGAGCGACCTCTCTACCATCTGGGTAGTAGCGGCTTAGCCCAGCACTCGTGATAACTCCTGGCAGATCGGGCATTGCAACATTAACGCGGCTAAAGGTTTCCCAATCCAATCCCTGAGCAACAGTAACCGGCAAAAACTTACGCTGCCGACCAATTTGACGCTTTACTCTTGCCAAACGCCGCGCACTTATTTTTGTTAGGCCTTTCAATTTGCGCAAGACTTTATCAACATCACCGGCCTGTTCAGGCACCAGAAAAATTGTAAAATCCGGCTGATTAATTGCAAGTTTCCGCAGGTTTCGGTCGACTATTCCGCCCCGCTCCGGCGTAACCAGGCGCAACGCGATGCGGTTCTTATCGGCTCGCAGTCGATATTTTTCGCCGTTTACAATCGTCAAATAATATAGGCGCCCTGCTAGCGCCGTAAGCGCCAACACTTGCACACCTGCCAAAATAAAGGCACGCCGACTAAACGCTTGATATCGTAGGCCTTCACGGGTCATCTGTAGCCAACACTCATCTTACTGCATCCACCGCCGCACGCGCCCCAAGAAAAAAGCGACCGGTGCGTACGAAAATGCTGTTACTAACCATTGCAGGAAAAGCGGTTTAACCGACCATATCTGGCCGCTTACAACCGCCATTATTAGCCAAGACATAGCATATAAACCAAGTGACATCACGCTAAAGACTGCCCAGTACAACAGCCTATTTCGGCCCCTGTAATGTTTCRACTGCCCGAGCACAAAAAGGCGTGCCATAAGCAGGATCAACATATTGAGGCCAAGCGGCACATCAAGCCAGAAATCAAGCGCTAAACCAACACCCGCGCAAGCGCCGTAAGGCATAAGAAGAGGGCGAGAAGATAACCAATAAAACACGGATATCAGAACCAGGTTTGGCATCGTCACATTGGCAACACCGCTGCCAAGCGGCAGCAACATAAAAATTGCAAAAAGCACCGTAATACTAAGAGGTAAAAGACCAACAGGCCCACCAGATACCAAAGGGGATAGTTTTCTAGCCATCATTGTCCCTGTCTTCAAGCAACAGGCTGTCGCCATCGGGAACGGCGCGGTAGGCCATGATACGCACATAGTCTAGCGTGCCAATCAGCCCCAGAGGTTGAAGGTAAATGAACTCACCTTCTATTTCTGAGACCCGCGCCACAGGCATATCAGGCGGAAATAGACCGCCGTGCCCTGATGTGAGAATGCGGTCCCCTATCTTGATTTCGGCTTCTTTCGGCAAAAAACGAAGGCGCAGAAAGGCTTCGTTTTGCCCTTCAGCGATTGCAAGCGCACCGGTCCTTTCTAACCGCACAGGAATACGGCTGTTCAGGTCGGTGATCAACAGAATTCGGCTTGTCAAAAATCCTACGTGAATAACACGCCCGACAAGGCCATTTTCATCTTCGACGGGGAAGTTTCGCTCAACGTTATCGCCGCTGCCCGCGCTTACAAGCACACTGCGCTCAAACGTACCGCCGCCAACACCGATGACCCGTGCCGTCGCAGCAGGTAAAATCTCGCGTTTGGGGGCCTTTAATATCAAGCGCAAACGCTCATTTTCCCGGATCAACTGTAGCGCTGCTTCTTTCCACTGCCGGAAAAGATCATTTTCGGCACGCAACTTCTGATTCTCAACGTAAATGTCGGACGCGCCTGCGAGACGCTCAAGGCCGCCCTGGACGGCCCGCACTGGCCGTTCCAGTAAACTAAGAACAGGCCCCACTATATCGTTGGCAAATGCCCGTACTTGAATTGGCACGCCTGACCCAAAAGTTTCGAGCAGAATGAACATGATCGCAATAGCGGTGTAAATCCAGAAAGAGCGCCGTCCGCGAGCGTACCGCCGCCCTTCAGAGGACCCGCTGGAGAGGTTCGTTGATTGAATAGTAGAATTCAACGACTAGCCTCCCCTCAGTCTTCTAGTACGCCGCCGAAGACGACAAATAATTAGTAGCTTTCCGTCAACACCATGCGAAGGTCTTCGTCCTCAAGTGTCCGACCCGTGCCGAGCGCTACACATGTGAGCGGTTCCTCTGCCACGGTCACCGGCAAGCCAGTAGCTTTGCGGATAACTGTATCCAGATCGGCCAGCAATGCGCCGCCGCCAGTTAAAACAACGCCGCTATCAACAATATCAGACGCCAATTCTGGCGGCGTGTGTTCAAGCGCTACTTTTACGCCTTCGACAATCTGGCTAACTGGCTCAGAAAGCGCTTCAGCCACTTGCAACTGGTTTATTTCCAGCTCCTTCGGCACGCCGTTCATCAGATCACGACCCTTAACGATAATCTCTTTGCCTACACCGTCTTCTGGTACCATTGCCGTACCAATTTCTTTTTTGATCCGCTCTGCCGTGGCTTCCCCGATCAAGAGGTTATGATTGCGGCGGATATAGGCGATAAGCGCTTCGTCCATCTTGTCACCGCCAACACGCACGGACGTTGCGTACACAATGCCGTAGAGCGACAGGACGGCGACTTCAGTGGTACCACCGCCGATGTCAACGATCATAGAACCCTGAGGTTCCCCAACGGGAAGTCCAGCGCCTATAGCGGCGGCCATTGGCTCATCGATAAGATACACTTTGCGAGCGCCAGCTTGTTCAGCCGATTCCTGAATTGCCTTACGCTCCACAGCCGTGGAACCAGATGGCACGCATACTACAACCTGAGGACTGGCGAATGAACGATTATGCACTTTCTGAATGAAGTGTTTGATCATCTGCTCTGCAACATGGAAATCAGCGATCACGCCGTCCCGTAGTGGGCGCACACAGTGGATACCACTTGGCGTACGGCCAAGCATCATTTTGGCTTCATCGCCAACTGCAATAACCCGGTCTCTGCCTTGTTCGCTTTTAATAGCAACCACAGAAGGCTCGTTCAGCACGATGCCGCGGCCTTTAACATAAACAAGTGTATTGGCGGTCCCTAAATCAATGGCCATATCGGACGAAAACATGCCAAGCAGCTTTGAAAGCATTTAACCCTCTTATTTTATCACTAATTGATGATCCGTGGTCCGGCGAACAATTAGCGACGAAGTGCAGCTAAGCGACGGATTCGAATACGTCTAGCGGTTATGGGCGATTTGCCCGAAAATCACAAGAGGTCTCGCACATGAATGGGGCGAGTTTTAGCCTTTTTGGTAATTTTATTACGCCAAGACGGATCTGAGGCAGAAAAAAATTGATTTCCTCGCCCCACAATCACTAAATTGCCCCAACCAGCCGCACCACTATTCACTGAGCATCAGCATTGTCCCAACAGCAATCATGTTATTTGCCATATGATAGGCGATGGCCGTTTTTAAGGAACCAGTACGATCGTAGACAAAGCCCATCCCAAAGCCCAACATAAAATACACGGGCCATAACGTGAGGCTGCCGTGAACGGATGCAAATATTGACGATGCAGTAACTATGGCCGCCCACGCCGGCATTGTCGTTTTTAAAGCCGACTGCAGATACCCGCGAAAAACGATTTCCTCCAGGATCGGCGCGACAATGGCTACGACAAGTGAAAAGGCAATCGTAGTAAGGAGCGTGTCCGCACCTCTTAGCTGAGCCATCATTTGTTCAGCCATACCGGATTGCGGATCGTCCACAAAAAGCGGGATCACAAATTGGCTATAGGTTGCAGTAAGAAATGTAACCGCAACGTAAGTTGTTGCAACAAGCAATACAGTATTCATTGCAGGATACTTGCTACGCCGCCACCCAATTTGATTGGCGAATTCTACACCATGTTGGAGAATGTAAAACCACATCCACAATAGCACGACAACAAAACTAGTGCCCAATCCGACAATCGTAACAGAAACTAGGTCGCCCTCCACCATTTCCTGTGCCGCGCCGAAGCCATGCGTTGCAGCAAGAAAAAAGGTGTAGCCAATCACCCCAAGAAACTGTGCCCCGAGGTATAAGGCAAAGGCGAGCAGACCAACTCCGACAGAAAGCCTATACTGTGGCTTTACTGGAAATGTCGTTTCGCCAACAGTCTCAATAGTTCCGTCTGTGTCTAATGGCATTTAGCCAACCAACCTCTTAGTAACTCACCCTAATTGCTTGCGCATACGTACGATAATCGGACAAGCAATGCCAACGACATATAGCCGTTTCTGTGTATAGCGCGTCTAAGTGCCATTCTCCGATTGAGCCTTAATCGCATCTGGTGTACCAGCAATCAGCTAGAGTATGACGAAAACACATTTGGGGGAAACAACGCAATGAGCACGAACAACAACGAGGAAGTGTTAGAAACCAACGCAGCTGTCGCCGAACAGGAGCCAGAGAGAGAACAAAGTTCCCCCTTAGCGGCAAAGCCTGATTATCTAAATCAAGCGACCTATGGCCGCTCGGGTATCGGCAGTTGGCTAATAGGTGTATTTTCTATTCTGGCGCTGTATATTGTCGGCACTATCGTGCTCTATATTTTCTTGTTAATTATCGACTCTGATCCGTCAATAACCGGGGCCATTGGCTCTTTAGACGACGCCACCTCCTTTTTTGGCTACTTCTTTCTCCTAGCCAGTTTCCTGCCACTTCTTGGTGCCATCTGGTTTATTCAAACAGCTTGGCACCGCAGGACATGGYATCACTTGTTTACAAGCGCTCCATCAATTCGTTGGAAACTGTCCGCCTTCTCTGCGCTGATATACGGCGCTTTTCTTGTCGCGCTGGCACTTGTTAGTTTAATCATCGACGAATGGACGTGGGTATACAACGGCGAAACCTACTGGGGCTTTCTTCTTATTACATTGCTGCTAGTGCCTTTTCAGGCAGCAAGTGAAGAGTTCTTTTTTCGCGGTTATTTAACACAGTTTTTTTCTCGGTATTTCAACAACCGCTGGATCGTCTATATTGTCACGGCGGCGCTGTTTACAAGCATTCATGCTGCCAACCCTGAAACACAGGATGCAAACCCCTGGCTATATCTTGGCCTAATATTCAGTTTCGGAATATTGGCGTCTATATTGACGCACTATACTGGCGGTTTGGAGGCTGCTATCGGCGTTCATGTCATCAACAATATATTTGTTTTTTCCATTATGAGCAATGACCTGGCGGATACGCCCCAAACCTATTTGATCAGCTTTGGTGAACTCGATATAACTTATGCAACGGTTGTTTCTGAAGTGATCTTCCTGGTGGTGGCGGGGCTTGCTATCCTGCATTTCACACGCAGGATGTGGCAACAAAAACGGAAGCCAATATCGACAGCTTCCGTTTCAGACTGAGTTTCCAGTGTCTGGTTTAAAAACCCGTCAAACTGGCCCTGGCGCCTTTTTCTCGCGCTTCACTAGCAGCTTATTCACGGCTGATACATAAGCACGTGCCGAGGCAATAACCGTATCTTCGTCCGCGCCCTGGCCGTTCGCTGTGCGGCCTTCATGTTCCAGCCTTACAGTACATTCTGCTTGCGCATCAGTACCGTGGGTTACAGCATGGACCTGAAAATGCTGCAGCTTGGGCGAAAACTCGATTACGTCTTTGATAGCGTTAAAAGCGGCATCCACAGGGCCGGAGCCGTATGTAACTGCTTTCACTTTATCGCCGTCGATTGTCATGGTGATATCGCACACAGCATGCCCATTCGATGACGAATAGTTGTTCAGAGCTACCACCTGCATACGGTTAGCCCACGTGGCAACTTCATCGTCCACCAGTGCAATGATATCTTCATCATAGATCGTCTTCTTGCGGTCACCCAGTTCTTTGAAACGCCGGAAGCATTCCTGAAAGGCATTGTCGCCGAGTTCATAGCCCAGTTCTGCCAATTTATCCGCAAAGGCGTGTCTGCCTGAGTGTTTGCCCATCGCTAAGGTGGATTTGGCAACGCCGACAGACTCGGGTGTCATTATCTCATAGGTTTGCGCATCTTTGAGGATACCGTCCTGATGGATCCCCGCCTCATGAGCAAATGCATTTGCACCGACAATGGCTTTATTATTTTGCACGGTAAATCCAGTGACGGTCGAAACCAGCTTACTTGCCTTCATAATATCTGTTGTTTTGATATTGGTATGGTACGGCATCGCGTCAGCGCGGGTTTTAAGCGCCATAACGATCTCTTCCATCGCCGCGTTGCCCGCGCGCTCGCCAATACCGTTGATCGTACATTCAATTTGCCGCGCGCCGCCAGCAAGGCCAGCCAAGGAGTTAGCAACTGCCAATCCTAAATCATTATGACAGTGGGTTGAAAAAATTGCTTTGTCAGAGTCCGGCACGTTTTCGATAACGCTGCGGAACATTTGTTCAAATTCGGTGGGCGTAGCATAACCAACCGTGTCGGGCAGGTTAATTGTGGTGGCCCCGGCGCGGATGGCCGTTTCAACGGCGCGGTATAGGAAATCAAGATCGGTGCGGGTTGCGTCCTCCGCGCTCCACTCCACATCATCCACAAATTTGCGGGCATGGGTGACAGAGCCGTGGATCGCGCTAATCACATCCTCAGGGTCCATTTGCAGCTTCACTCTCATATGAAGCGGGCTTGTGGCAATAAAGGTATGAATGCGAGCTTGTTTGGCGGGTTTTAGTGCTTCTGCGGCACGCTCGATATCACCGAGCGCTGCACGCGCCAAAGAGCAAATAGTCGAGTTTTTAATGCGTTCCGAAATCTGCTTTACGCATTCGAAATCGCCGTTTGACGCAATTGCAAACCCTGCCTCAATAATATCTACATTCATGCCTTCCAGCACTTCTGCAATTTTCAACTTTTCCTCAAGCGTCATCGACGCACCGGGAGACTGCTCGCCGTCCCGGAGAGTGGTATCAAAAATTCTCACACGGTTATTTTCGCTGTGTGACATCACACTTCACCTTAATTTCATGCTGTTAATTTTGAGTTGAGAAACTGGCTTTTACCCTTAAACACTGCGGCGCCTTAGCACCTTGCCCACGTGTTTAAGGGCCAATAAGTCGGCCAGCACCTAGTAGAAGGAGGCTTAGCAGAAATAGAGAACTAACGTACACCTTCGGCACATCACTCTCCTTCTTCCAACGAAAGTTCGATGACTACGACGAAAAACGCACCGGCGGAAGTGTTTCCTTTGGACGACGCTTCGGCGAT
>NVUU01000025.1 GCA_002402025.1 Candidatus Aerophobota bacterium | reverse complement strand
ATGGCTAAATCTAAGTAATGCTCAAATCACTACCTCTCCTGATCTTTCCAAAAACACCTCTTTAATAACCCTATATCTAGATAACACTAAAATCACTRCCCCTCCTGATCTTTCTAAAAACACCCTTTTAGAATGGCTAAGTCTAGATAATACTGGAATCACTACCCCTCCTGATCTTTCCCTAAACATCGCTTTAAAACGGCTATGCCTAGATCATACTGGAATCACTACCCCTCCTGATCTTTCTAAAAACACCCGTTTGAAAAAGCTAGATCTAAGTAATACTAAAATCACTACCCCTCCTGTTCTTTCCCTAAACGTTCTTTTAGAACTGCTAAATCTAAATAATACTCAAATCACTACACCCCCTGATCTTTCCAAAAACACCCCTTTAACAGTCCTAGGTCTAAGTAATACTAAAATCACTACACCCCCTGATCTTTCTAAAAACACCCTTTTAGGATGGCTAAATCTAAGTAATGCTCAAATCACTACCTCTCCTGATCTTTCCAAAAACACCYYTTTARWAWSSCTAWATCTARRTAAYRCTMAAATCACTACCCCTCCTGATCTTTCCAAAAACACCCTTTTAAAATACCTATATCTAAATGGTACTCAAATCACTGTCGAACAACAACAATTCATACAAGGTCTGCTTCCCCATTGCTCCTGCATCTTTTGATAAGATCCTACGTTACGTAAGGATCCAGTATTCAAGAAAAAACTGGCTTTGTTGAATAATTCATTTTTGAAGAACAGCCGCGTATTTTAAGTATCAATTTTCTACATTGTCAAATGTGTTTATTTTGTTAATTAGCTGACATCTAAGCATATTTTCTATCTGTTGTTTATCAAACTTTCTGGAGAATAATCGTTCTCCAAACAGCCTTTTCATTCTTGAAAAGGCTGTTTCTGCAAGTACTCTGTAATTGTAACCAGTAAGTTTGCCCCACAAGGATCTTGCTCTTTCGCCTCCTCCAAGTCCCTGTATTTCTAGTATTGCTCGATCTCTTTCATTGTCTGATTTTCGATACTTTGCATTCCTTGAAGGCGGGACCAGCCCTTTGATTCCTCGTTTCTCAAACTCCTTTCTCTCCCCATCATACGCTCCATCTGCCAAAACTATTTTAGTTTTACCTCTGATCTCATCCAGAAGGGGTTTGGTCTGAGTGATATCTGCTGTGTTGCTTGTTGTTGTGATATTGGCCAAAATATCTTGTATATCCTTGTCAATTGCAATGTGTAACTTAACCCATTTACGAGGTCTTCCTCGTCCATGTATTTTTCTTTTCCACTCACCCTCGCCATAAACTTTAAGACCAGAGGCGTCTAGGATCACAATGTGAGATTTTGATCGAGGAAGAGAAGGAATATTTTTAGCGATCTTAGAAGCTTTTTTACAGATAAGAGAATAGGTGGGAAGTTCAATATCATACTCTAAAAAAGGAAAAGAAGATGCTTGACGATAAACCCCTTAAACTTATAACTTATTGCCAGTTTTAATTGCCCAGGTGGTGAAATTGGTAGACACGCCAGATTTAGGTTCTGGTGCTGCAAGGTGTGGGGGTTCGAGTCCCTTCCTGGGCAATCTTTTCTTAAGATGCATTCATTATCACTTTTTAGCTTTCGGATGGATCATGTTCTCTGGAACAACGATCTCATCGAACTCTTTCTCAGAAAGATATCCCAGTTGCATACAGGATTCTTTTAGTGAGAGATTCTCGTGATTGGCCTTATGGGCGATTTCAGAAGATTTGTCATATCCAATTTCTGGACTGAGCGCTGTCACAAGCATGAGTGAATTATCAAGATTCTGCTTGATTTTGTCCCTATTAAGCGTAATCCCATTTAAACAACAGTTTGTAAAAAGGCGTGTAGCGTCACTGATCAGATCGCAAGACTGGATGAAATTGTATAGTATAGTTGGTTTGAAAGCATTGATTTGGAAATTCCCTCTACTACCCGCAGAAGCAATCGCTGTATCATTACCAATTACATGAGAGGCTACAGCAAACATAGCTTCACTCTGCGTAGGGTTTATCTTTCCTGGCATAATAGAGGATCCTGGCTCATTTTCTGGAATATGCATCTCTCCTATCCCGCATCTTGGACCAGACGCTGACCATGCAATATCATATGCGATCTTCATCATTGAGCAAGCTGTAGTTTTAAGAGCTCCGCTTGCAAAGACAAACTCGTCATGTGCCGATATCGCTGCAAACTTGTTTGGATGAACCTTAAAAGGATACTTGGTAAGTTTCGCAATGTGCCCTATTGATTTCTTATCAAAGTCCGGATGAGCATTGATGCCGGTACCAACAGCTGTACCACCAAGCACAAGCTCATATAGCCCAGAGAGGGTCATTTTAATACGTTCTATGTTTCTTTCTATCTGTGCTGTATAGCCGGAAAATTCTTGCCCGTAAGAAATCGGCACTGCATCTTGCAGGTGAGTTCTTCCGATTTTTACAACATCGCCAAACTCTTTTTCTTTAGCCCGCAAACCTTTTGCAAAAAGTTCAAGTGCTGGAATCACTTCTTCGGTTAAGGCCAGTACTGCTGCAATATGCATAGCTGATGAAAAGGCATCATTTGTGGATTGTGACATGTTCACATGATCATTGGGGTGAACGGGTTTTTTAGAGCCAAGCTCCCCTCCTGCGATTTGTATCGCTCTATTGGAGATCACCTCATTTACATTCATATGGGATTGAGTGCCGCTTCCTGTCTGCCATACCTTTAAAGGAAACTCGTCAATGAGCTTCAGAGAGATCACCTCATCGGCGGCTTTAACGATTAAGTCCGTGATTGTCTTATCAAGCTGACCGAGCTCGCAGTTGGCAAGGGCTGCTGATTTCTTCAAGTACCCAAACGCTCTGATAAGCTGAGGGGGCATTTTTTCGTTTCCGAYGTTAAAGTTCTCAAGAGATCTCTGTGTCTGAGCGCCATAGAGAACATTATTTGGAACTTTGATTTCTCCCATACTATCTGATTCTATTCGATAACCTAAATCACTCATAATAACACCTAATAATTACCCTTATTAAGGGTTTTCATAACATATCTATGTTTTCCATAAAAGTTTATATATTACCCTAAATCAACCGATTTCATATAATCGGACTGCATTATGAACCCAGGAGCTATTATGGGACTACTTTCTAAACTTGCTATTTCTATCGCTGCAGTTGGCTGCACCACATGTTTTACGCAAATTGAAGATAAAGAAGCATTCAAAGAGCATGCACATGCTTACGAAAATTCCTATATTAAGTATGCGAACACTGACCAAGGAAGATTTGAAAGATCTTCTAAAAACGCCCTGAGAACAGCTTATCTTGCTTGTGGCTCTTCGGACGATGAGATCCTGCAAGCTGTTAAAGGTATGAAAAAAGTATCTAAAAAGTGTCATGAATGGATCAAGAAATGCAACAGAGGGCTTCTTTTAAAACAAGAGCCAACGGTTTCATTAGAT
Source organism: Candidatus Aerophobota bacterium (assembly GCA_002402025.1). Lineage (GTDB taxonomy): Bacteria > Chlamydiota > Chlamydiia > Chlamydiales. Next base: position 13,938 of record NVUU01000025.1, on the reverse strand, counting down.
GCTTTTGTCAAACAAGCAAGAAGCTATTATGATATACACAATCTTGTGAAAAATTCAGAAGATTATGTTAGTTACAACACCTCTCATAAAGTCTTTAAAAGAGAAGTTATCAAACTTATCAAAGAAGGCTGCACCGTCGAAGATGTTACAGATACCATGAAAGATGCTGGGATTGAAGATGAACGTATCCTTTCAAGGCCTCTTTATTGGAAAAAGAAAGACATCGATTAATCACTCAATGAAGTCCTCTAAAAGAGGACTTCATTCTCCGCTTAAAAGTAATCAAGAAAAATTCTGCATGTAAAATCAAGATGAAAGAAAATATATCATCTGAATTTTACGATTTTCTCATTGACAACTCTTAGGTTTCTCACTATGAAAAGAAGTAAGTGGTCAAAGCAAGACAGGAAATTTATGGAGAAAACCCAAACCTCACTACATGGGAATTAACATTGGCGCTGCATTGCTACTTATACTCGTTTTGTGACACATATCTAACAAGGGACATAGTTAATGACTGATTCCATCCACCCAGATGATTTGCTACATCTTTTAAATAGTATCACTTCGTGTTCCATTGTTATTTTTAATGGCCAGGGTGTGATCATTTATGCAACTCCTTATGTGAAAAAAATCTTTGGATATGATGAATCTGAGCTCCTTGGTAAAAAATTCCCAGAACTTATTGGTAGTGATTTCCCTCCAATTGATAGCTTTAGAAATATGGCAAATGAATATCTATCATTCAATGCTCGTGACTATAAATACTCTTGCAAAGACGGGAGCGAAATATATCTTCAAGTGGGTATAAGTCCGGTGGAAACAAAAGGAACATTGTATTTTGTTGCTACCATCTCTGATATCACCAACAGAAAGGAAAGAGAGCATCAATTAGAGGAATTTGCCTTGCAAATGGACCTTCTATACAAGGTTTCACAACTTACTTTAGAAAATCTAACCTGGGATGAATCACTTCAGAAAGTTGCTACACTCATTTGTGAAACTATCCATTGGCCAGTTGGTCATGTGTACTTCCCCTTGGAAGACGATCCTGATGAACTCGCGCCAAGTAACATTTGGTATTTAAAAAATGAAGAAAAGTATAAATCACTTAAAGATGCTACATCTAGGACCAACTTTAAAAGTGGAATCGGTCTTCCTGGTAGAGTTTTAAAAAGCAGAGAACCAGCTTGGATTGAAAATGTTCAAATAGATACAAATTTCCCAAGAGCTAAGCTTTGCAAGGATATTGGAGTAAAGGGAGCTTTTGGCTTTCCCGTCATTATATCAGATGTTGTCGTCGCAGTATTTGAATTTTTTGAAGATGAAGAACTTCAGAAAAATGAGCCATTACTCAAAATWATGAATGAGTCATTACTCAAAATAATGAATGCAGTTTCCTTGCAAATAAGTCATCTCCTTCAAAGACAAACCGCTGAAAAGGATCTCAAAGAAGCAAGAGATCAATCCTATGCCGCCGCGAAGGAAAAAGCGAATTTTTTAAATACTGTAAGCCACGAATTAAGGACTCCCTTAAATGTGATACTGGGTATGGCAGAAATCATCGAAGAATCCGCTACAAGCGAAGAGCAGAAGGAGTACTCCAAACTCATCTCTCATGCAAGTAAAACTCTTCTTAGCATTGTGAACGACGTTCTTAGTGCATCAAAACTTGAACTTGGAAAACTCACTTTAGAACAAAGTAATTTTAATATAAGAGATCTTATTGAAAGAGCTGCAGGGCTTCATAGAAACACCATTGTTGAAAAAGGATTACAATTCGAAGTTCAAGTCTCTGAAGAGGTTCCTGRGGCTGTTTATGGCGACTCTTTACGACTAGAACAAATTCTTCTAAATCTACTTTCAAATTCAGTAAAGTTCACCGTAAAAGGATCTATCAAACTCAGTGTTTCCTTGGATAATAATTTTCTTCTTTTTAGCGTAGAAGATACAGGTTCTGGAATCCCTCCTGAGGTCAACAAGTCTCTTTTTGAGCCCTTTGTTCAGGGTCAATCTTCTAATACGAGAAATTTTAGCGGCACAGGTCTTGGCTTAAATATCATCAAGGGCATCACAGATCTTATGAAAGGCACAGTAAAGGTATTTAGCGAAATAGATAAAGGTACTAAATTTGAAATTAGACTTCCTCTTTGTGTTGCAGATGATTCTAATGCTGAAGCTCTTTGCAAAGTTCCAGTTGCAAACAATGGCAACAATGCAGAAAAAAAATACTCGATCTTATTAGCAGAAGATAATGAGCAAAATATTTCTCTAATGAATGTGTATTTTAAACAAGGCCCTTACTTTTTAAATATTGCCAAAAACGGAACCCAGGCTGTAGATAAATATAAAAATAATCACTTCGATATCATTCTTATGGATATAGAAATGCCTGAAATGAGCGGCTTAGATGCAACGCTTGCTATCCGCGACTTAGAAAAAAATGATAAGAATTATCAAGGGCGTCATGTCCCCATCATTGCCCTGACAGCCTATGCATTTAAATTTAATGAAAAACAATGTTTAGAAGCTGGGTTTGATCTTTTTTTAACAAAACCTATTAACAAAACTAAGCTTCTAAATATCGTTGCTGAAACAATTGATAAATTTAACACTCCTCATAAAGAAACAGGCAGTTAAATTGAAAGGGTATTTTTTGCTATTATAGATTCTTCGTCTGTCGGGATGATGGCAACCTGTATTTTAGAGTCACTTATCGCAATCATATTTTCATACTTTTTACTTGTATTTACCATAAAGAGGGCAAAGAGACAAGAGGTAAGGAGATTAATCAAGCAAAGCGTTTAAAAAGGATTTTTGCATAGATACTAAGTCATCGCCTGTCAGATCCTTTAGCTTATGGGAAACTGTCTTCTCAACACTTTTTGAGGTTTGATAACGAAGATGAGGATCTTTACAGTTTGCAACACTTAGGATCAAAAGAGCGATCTCACGGGATTCTTGTCCATTTTTTGCAGAGAGCTCTAAAAGTTTTGCCTGCAGATTTGTTGCAAGTTTGCTATAGACATCGATTTTCTTTACATTCTTTGCGATCTCGCAATTGGCCGCCCAGCCGTTTGCAACAGTGCCAGGTTCGATAACACTCACCTTTATGTTAAAAGGACTTAGCGTTACAGCCATAGATTCTGAAAGAGCCTCTAGTGCAAATTTAGAAGCGGCATAAAGACCAAGACCAGGAACAGCTCTTACCCCCGATGTACTACTAATGTTGATGATATGTCCTTTCTCTTCCTTTCTCATAGAAGGAAGAACTTTTTGCGTAAGCTCGAGCAGTCCAAAGAAGTTCACATCGAATTGCGCTCTTGCTTGCGCAACAGTAACTGCTTCATCAGCGCCAAGCAAACCATAGCCTGCGTTATTTACAAGAGTATCGATATGACCTTCACTTGAGAGAACTTCATAAACGGCAGTATCGATAGATACAGAATCTGTGATGTCCATGTAAAGAAAGTGGATGTTAGGATAGGTGTCTCTTAAGACATCGTTAACAGATCTACCGACAGCCCAAACAGAGTAGCCTCTTTCAGAAAAGACCTTCGCCGTTTCAAGACCGATCCCTTTTGTGCCCCCAGAGATAAAGACAACTTTGTCTTCCTTTTGTTCGCAAAACGCAAGCATAGTAACAAGTGAAAATAAAACAGCTAATAAAACGTATTTTCTCATGAGAAGCTCCTTAAGTAGATCTAATAAACTCTTTATGTTTGATATAGTAAGGAGCTAATTTTGTGGAAGTAAAAACGAAGTTTTATTTTTCCATTTCAGAGGCCATTTCTACAAGAATCCCATTAAGATCTCGGACAAAAGCAACTTCCTGCCCCCAAGGTTTTTCTTCAGGATCCGCAACTTTTATGCAACCATTTGCAAGAGCCTTTTCGTAAGCGGCTTTTACGTTGGGTACTGCAAAAGACACTTCAAAGCCAGAGGGTCTATCATCGATATGATTTTTGTGGTACTCAAGGTTTATGTTAGAGGTTGCAAGTTCGTCCTTTGCAAACCCAAGAGCTGTATTTCCTGTTTCCATCTGTGCATACATACTCGTCGGATCAATAAAACTTCTTTTCAGTCCAAATGCTTTTTCATAGAATTCCACACTTTTTACAACGTCTTTTACATATATAATCACGTGACCAAGTTTCATATTTCCCCTCCAGATATGGTTAAAATATCGTCTCGCAAGTGTGACATTTTTTCAAATAAATATAAAGATGCTAACTTCGCGGGTTTTTTGAAAACGCAAACGCGAAGCAATTTTATGAAAATAAAAACTGTAATTACATCACTATTATTTGCAGCAACAAGCCTTGGCTTTGCAGATGATGCTCAAGTGATAAGGCTTGAAGAATCTACCATTCCAACATTGGATATGAACGAATATTACAACTTTCTTACAAAATCAGACTTTTTAAACAAGCTCGCGAGAGCTCTTCAAAAACTTGAATTTTTTGCAATTACAAATACAGGTGTTGCAAGCAAAACCCTTGATCAGTCTTACGATGCTACAAAAACATATGGCCTGATGAATTCGATTTAGAATCTCCCATCATGTCTCTTTTTTTAAATCAGGCTCCCTGGCACCTAAGATCATGGAAAATACGCTTTGCTCTTATGTTTTATAAAATAAACTTTATCAAATTCATTGGCTTGAATATAAAGTATTTCTTTATAAAGTTTTGGGGGTACTATGCAATTTTCAATTTTTTTTAGAATATTGACAGCGATACTCTGTAGCTTTACACTTTTATCAGAAGCCGCTATTGACTATCAAAAGGTCTATGTTGTAAACCTAATCTCAGGCGACGTGAGCGTGATCAATACAGCAGAAGATAAGGTAACAGATACCGTGGATGTCGACATTGGTCCCATAGCTTTTGCCGTAACCCCCGATGGCAAGAAGGTCTATGTTGCAAACCTCTACTCTGGCACAGTAAGCGTGATCGATACAGCAACAGATACGGTAACAAAGACCGTGGATGTCGGCATGAATCCCGCAGCTTTTGCCGTAACCCCTGATGGCACGAAGGTCTATGTTGCAAACCAACTCTCAAACAACGTGAGCGTGATTGATACAGCAACAGATATGGTAACAAAGACCGTGGATGTCGGCATATTTCCCATAGCTCTTGCCGTGACTCCTGATGGCAAGAAGGTCTATGTTGCAAACGGAAACTCAGACCCAGGCACCGTGAGCGTGATCGATACAGCAACAGATGCGGTAATAGAGACCGTGGATGTCGGCATGAATCCCAGAGCTTTTGCCGTAACCCCTGATAGCACGAAGGTCTATGTTGCAAACAACAACGACCCAGGCTCTGTGAGCGTGATCAATACAGCAACAGATGCTGTAATAGAGACCGTGCTTGTCGGCAGTTTCCCCGTAGCTCTTGCCGCGACCCCTGATGGCACGAAAGTCTATGTTGTAAACTCTGCCTCAAACAACGTGAACGTGATCAATACAGCAACAGATATGGTAGATGCCACGATCCCTGTCGGTACTAGTCCCTTTGCTCTTGCCGCGACCCCTGATGGCACGAGAGTCTATGTCGCAAACCAAGACTCAAACAACGTGAGCGTGATCAATACAGCAACAGATGCGGTAATAGAGACCGTGGGTGTCGGCGATCGTCCCACAGCTCTTGCCGTAACCCCTGATGGCACAAGAATCTATGTCGCAAACCAAGACTCAAACAACGTGAGCGTGATCAATACAGCAACAGATRYGGTAWYAGAGACCGTGSKTGTCGGCANATTTCCYNCAGNNCTCTTGCTATTGCAACAGTCACTTTAGATCCAGTTACTAGAGTTATAGCTGACTTAATTAGATATTCTCCTATAAAAATACAGAAGGGTATTCGTTTTAAGTCTAATTAAGCTTACGAGAGTCTGACGAATGATACCGTTATAGAAATCACTACAAATTCGGGTTTGAATTTAAGGATTTATGGAGAACCTGTAATTTTTTGTCCAGAGGGCTCAGATCGTCATTTTCGAAGGCTATGGAAAGAGCGATGCCGTTCTTGAGAAGATAAAAAAACTTGAAGCTATGTCATCTACTTTATAGATCTATAAAAAAAGAGATGCTTCTCGTAGCATCTCTTTTTGTCTCCTTGGGGCAAGCTTCTTGAAGCAAGGTTTTGGCTTTTATGTGGCTCTACCTGCTTCAATTCCTTTTAAATAAGCTCCGTACTCATGAATACGTGCTTTTTGCTTTTTACTCATGTTGGTTGAAGGTCTAACTTTTTTCACGTATTTTAGAGCTTCTTCTGCACTGAAATCTTTGTACCTCAAGAGATATCCAGCATAAACAGTAGGAGTTCTACCAACGCCCGCTTTACAGTGAATGTAGATCTTTTTTGTGCTTCCAGATTTTTCCGTTCTTATGATCGTGTCGTTTATGTAGCTTGCAGCCTCATGGATCACAAGAATTGGAACTGGAACAAAATCTGTTGTTGGGAAGTGCTTGAATGTAACGCCTGCGTTATCCCACTCTTCTGGGGTAACAGGCCTTTGGGTTATTGTACGTTCTTTCAGCTCGAACTTGTCTGTCATACAGATCACTGTTCCAATGTTTAGATCCTTTTTAAATTTATTTATATGATCATGGTTTTTAAGGGGGAGAGCACCAAGGTATACGTGCTTATCTGCTTTTTCGAACCAGGTATATTTAAGAAGATTGAATTTGTTTTTAAAAAGAGATAAGTTGGCGCTCATTTGGTAGGTGATTTCTTTTTTATTCATAAATGCAAGAATAGCAATAATGCCAATTCCAACACCGGATGCGGCAAGTGTTATTGGGTTGGATGCTATCGCTGCAAAAACGCTTAGCGCTACAAAGCCTGTAACGATCCAAAGAACTCTATCTTTAAAGATCATTCCCAAAACGTCTTTAATTGTTAGCTTCGAGTATGATTTTTCCTTTTTTGGCTCTTCTGGTCCTTTAGGCCCTTTTGATCCACAAGTTGTTGCTGTAGCAACTTTTTTCTTTGTTGCCTTTACAATCCTTTGGTCTTGCCCGTTTACTCTTTGAGGAGCAACAGTTGGGTTTAACCCTAATCGATCAGGTCTTGTTCTTGTAACTGTCATAGTCGCCATATTACCACCTTTTACATGAATTATATCATATAATAAGAATTATAATAAAATATAAACTTATGTTTAATTTGGCGAAATAGAAATGTAAACAGTAATGTGTTATACTATTGTCTTGTTTAAAAAAATGTTTTAATGGTTTTTATGAATTATTATGCGTTAAGCGCGCTACTTATAACGGCACCAATATCAAATCATTTATTGACAGATGAGACAACTTCTCCTACCTACTTCAATACAGAAGAAGGACAGAACCTCCTTCTTGGGAGTAATCACAGATGTGATTTCTGGCATCTCATCCAATACTATGATACTCAGAAAACTTACGCCCATTGCAGCGTTGCAAGCAGTGTTATGGTGCTCAATGCACTTGACATCGAAAAGCCCAAGGAAGAGAAATACCGCTGCTATTCCCTCTTTACACAAGACAATTTTTTCACAGATAAAGTGAAAGCTGTTGTCGATCCCGAAGACGTTGCAAGAAGAGGAATGAGTGTTGATGAAATCACAAAGTCGCTGAATAGTTTCGATACTGTAAAAGCTGGTGCTTTTTATACCTCAGACCTAAGCGTTGATAAGTTTAGAGACCTTTTAAAAACAACTCTAAGAGATAAGAGCACATTTATCATAGTGAACTATTTAAGAACGGCTATTGGGCAAACAGGAGGCGGTCACTTCTCGCCTGTTGGAGCTTACAACGAAAAAGAAGACAAAGTTCTTATTTTAGATGTATCAAGGTACAGATACGCACCTGCTTGGGTGAAGACTGAAACTTTATATAAAGCTATGGGAGTTATCGAAGGTGATGACAGCTCCCCAAGAGGTTTTGTAATGGTTTCTAAACACTAAGAAGTGTTATCTAGTCCGCATTTGCGAACATCTGAACATCTTTCTTTAGTTTTGAAACAAGAAGATCTATAGCTACTTCATTATTCTTATTACCAGATATCAAAATATCGGCATGAGTTTTAGAAGGGTGCACAAATTCTTTATACATAGGATGCACTGTTCTTACATACTGCTTGTGGATGCTATCTAACGATCTTCCTCTTTCTCGAGTGTCTCTAAGAACCCTTCTAATCACTCGGATATCATCATCTGTATCGATAAATATCTTAATATCTAAAAGCTCTCTTATTTCAGGCATTGCAAGAAGAAGAATCCCTTCTACAAGAATAATATTTTTAGGACTAACCTCGACAGTCGCCTCATTCCTTGTGCTTGTGACGAAATCATAGGTTGGCATTTGTACTGCAACGGAATTTTTTAGAAGCTTCAAATGGTTTACAAGAAGGTCAAAATCAATTGCATCGGGATGGTCAAAATTTACTGTTTCAGGTCCCTTAAAAGTTTTTCTGTCTACACCCTTATAGTAAGCATCTTGGTAAACTATCGCAACGTTATCACCAAGCTCCTTCAGAAGCTTGTTAGAAAGATAGGTTTTTCCGGAACCCGTACCTCCAGCTATGCCAACGATGATTGGCTCATATATCTCAGTCTTTGCAATGAGAGAACATGATACGCAAAAAAACAACAAAGTTCCAAATATAGTTTTCATATAGCCTCTAATAAAAAAACAAACAGGGCTAAGATGGGAAAAGTAATWTTAAAATGCAATAAAAGAATTATTTTTTAAATTCCATGAAAAGAACTTTTATAGAATAACCTTCTGAACATCTGTGCCCTCTTTATTAGGTGTAAAACAGTATTGAAAAGAGATGCATTTCATATATGAAAGTTTTTAGTTTGGTTTGTTATAGGAGATATACTGCGAGGCTTCAATTACATCAAGATCTTTTGGCTCTTTGTGGAAACACTTTATGTACAGGCGTAGTCCTGGCATATTTAGTTCTTTGGTCTCTTCTTTTTTAGAGGATTTATCTCCATTATCTTCTTCTGTTGTCTTTACAAATCGTGATTTTGAAATGTCCTCTTTATCCTGARTAAAAAAATACTTAAAGCCATGCTTTTTTGTTATTTCAGCCGCTCGAAGAAGCGCAAATTTCATCGTCTTATCTGAAGATGTGTATTCATTCCCTCTAAAGCTTACAACAAATTTGTCGCTAGATACTCTGAAGTCCGTGTAACCACCACCAAGAAAACCTTGCTCGCGGTACTGAGTTGAGCAGCTAGAAAGAACAAAAACGGCTGTTACTGCTAGTAAAATTTTGTTTAACTTCATTGTTTCTCAAAAGATATAAATCTTTATTTATTAAAGCGATTTAGTATATGAGAATTAATATTAGCGATCAACATATAGGTGCAAAATTGAAGCAATCATTCTATTTTCAATATATTGTTTGTGGAGTTAGTGCTCTTTATCTACTCTCCGCATGCCAGAATAAATCCCCAAATGTAGAAGAGCCTCACGTGAGCTATTATGATGATAAGGATAGCTTTATCGCGGCTCGCTCAAAAAAATCAAGAGGGAGCGTAGATGAGCTTCTTGGAGATATTACTGATAGCGAGCATAGATACTACCAGCCTTTCTATCCAGTGAAGCTTGAGATTTATGAAAATGAGCAATCCGCTTTCAAAAACTTCGTTGCAATGTATTCTTACGAATCCCCCTACCAACCCATGATCGGAATCGTAACCAACTCTCAAAAAGATATTGATGCTACGAACCAGCTTCTTGCGCAAGTACATATGAGATTCAAGAAAAATATAAAGCAAAGAGAAATCCTAACAAATGAGATTCTGACAAAAGTCGTTGCATATAGAGAGCTTCGGAGAGGTCAGAAAGTTGTTGTTCCTATCGTTACAAAAGAAGGTATACCAAAAGTTATTGCATACAAGGTTGATACAGTGATCGATCTTTGGGGCGGGATGCCAGCTTTTGGTCTTGTACCAAAAAATAAAAGAGCAAAGGCTCCGCCGATTCTTTTATTTAGAGGAACAGACCTTTCTGGATCAGGTAAAGGCACAGCATCTGTTATTGCTGATCTAGATCTAANCGGACCAGGATATGAAATATTTCAAGGATCAGAGGATAAAATCCATAACTGGCTTGTTAAGGTAAAAGGCATCTACAACAAAAAGGCAAGGGTTCTTGGATATAGCCTTGGAGGATCTTTTGTACAGTACACATGTCTTTATCAAAAAGACTTTGTCTCTAAAGATGTTCATTTTCCAAACGTTGCTTTCAACCAACCTGGAGTATCTGAAGAGGTTGCTGCCAAATGGAACGCACTCCCACAAATCGAAAAACCTCCTCTTATGGGATATGTAACAGAGGGAGACGTTGTCTCAACTGTTGGTAAGCTTATTGGGAATGTTAGAGAGTTCTCATTAGATAAGAACTTAGAGCCTATAGCAGCTCATCTTACCCTTATGAGCGCAGAAGACACCCTTTATGCTTATCGGCTTGATGTAACGCTTAAATTCGAAAAAGATGAATCTGTTAAAGCCAATGAAAATAAAGACCGCATCTTTTCTCTAAAAGAAGAGAGTGAAGATAAGTAGTGATTACATATGACACAGAAGATCACCCTGCCGTGATTTTCTGTGTCTAAATATCCCATAATGCTTTTTTCGTTTTTGGCTGTTCCTGTCTTTGCAAACACTCTATGGTAGAATTTTGAGCTGTTAAAGTAGCTTAACATCGAACCTTTTGTATCTTTTGTAAATTCTGTAAGTGAGCCTTTCCAAATATCAAAATAGGGTTCTTTTCTAATATTTCGTAGAAACTCGCACATAGATTTTGGAGTGACAAGGTTGTTTAAAGAAAGGCCTGAACCGTCAGCGAACCGAACACCTGCTATATCCATACCTATCGAACTGCAAAAAGACTCAAGCTTGAGAAGACCAAGATTTAAAGATCCTTTTCCAAGTTTTTTCACAAAACATTCTGTGTAAACGTTTATGCTCAAATGATGTGTTTTTGTAATCAGATCTAGAAGAGTGTCTGACTTTTTCTCACTAATAATAGAGAGGTCATCCATATCTTGTTCTTCATAAAGAGAAACAGCTCCCGATTGGGCTGTGATCCCTTCGAGGCTAAGTGCTTGACTGAACTGCTCTGCAAGAAGTTTCGCTGGATCTGGGACAGCCGCTTTTATTGCAAAGGTCGTCTTGCCAGTCGGTACTGTTCCACGGATTGTTTGGTTGTAGTTGAACTCGTTACCAAAAACATAGGCTTGATCTCCGCTCCCCTTTTCTCCTTCGGTAACTTCATTGACAATATTTAAGCCTTGGATACTTGGCGAAAGGGAAAGAATCTTTGTAAGAGCTCCAACTTTTTTACCAAGTGAAAATGTTATCTGGTAGAAATTCTCATTATAATTTAGCCCTGATGCTCCAACTCCGTAGTAGTTTCCAATATCTTCATATTGCCACGTAGGAGGTGTTAATGATTTCTCAAAGCAGGAAGCATCGGCAATAATAGATCCTGTAATCTTTGTAATCCCAAGTTTCTTTACTTCTTTTGCCCATTTATTTAGCAATCCATTTTGAGAGGTAAATCTAGAGCTCCCTAGAGAAGGATCGCCAGACCCCTTAATTACAAGATCTCCATGAAGAGTATGCTCTTTGATTTCTCCTCTCATAAGAAGCTTTGTCTTAAACCTGTAATTTTTTCCAAGCTCTTTTAGTATCGCAGCTGTTGTAACGAGTTTTATAATCGATCTTGGGACAAGACTTTTACTTGCATGATGATCGAGGATGATTTCTCCAGTTGATTCTTTCATAACGCATATGCCAAGACTTGCATTTTTGAAACTTGGATCGTGATCGATCTCTTTCAAAAATGCAGAGACTTGAGAACTTTCTAGAATTTGACCCATACAAAGAAAAAACAGTATTAATAATAGAGAGTGCATTTTCATGAAAAATCACCAATTTTGTAAAGAGAAGAACATAGCTTTGCTACAACTAGGATTTAAACAAGGATAAACAATACAATCAACTCTCTGTAGAAAAATAGGCTTAAAAATAGAAAAATTAAATACCACTATACCAAAAGAGGGCGCAGGTGCTTCAGCCCCGCCTATAAGTTTTTCTGCCCATGATTTAATAACTGAAATTTGATAATCTTTCAAAAGCCTTGAAAGTGGTTCTTTTATATTTCTTCTATTTGCTGTTATACAATCAGGTGTGTTTTCAAAAGATAGTTTATTTCCACCCGTAATATACAAAAAAAACACTCCAATCTGTAATTAGTAAATTAATTATTTTAAGTATTAAAACATACGCGAACAATAGTTCGGTTTGTTTAATTCTATTTTTATAATTAAACTTATTTTTTTATTTTCGTGGATTTGTTGAATAAGTCTCTAAAGAAACGAAGACAAAAAAAAGAAAAATTCAAATTTTGATTGAGAAAATCTAAAACACTCGGACTGTTTTTCAAAAGTGAATTATTCAACTAAGCCCTCTCAAGAGCTAGTTTTATAAATAGATTGCATCATAACGTACACTCTAACATATAATTTTTTTTATTAATCCCCTTGCATTTAATAACTGTTTTTATATTCTAGGGATATTTAGTGGCATTGTCAAAATTTGAGTTTTGCCATAGAAATTTATGTGACTACAACCATGGAGTTTTTACATATGAAGACGTCAAAGTTTAATCCAGTATTATGGGCAGGAGTCGCAGTACTTTGCGTACTTGGTTTCAGCTCTTGTGATCAGAAGCCAGGTGGTCCTGGGCATCACAAAAGACCAAACGAAAGAAAAAGCGAGCCACATGGTAAGCAACATTCTGAAGAAATGCACAAAAAGTATAATTTCAAAAGTGAAACTCACGGGAAGCAGCACTCAGAAGAAGCTCACCCGAAGCATGACTTCAAAAGTGAGCCACATGATAAGAAACATGCTCCATCTGCAAGAGCTCCTCAAAATCAACACCAACCTCATGAAAAGCAAAGTTATTAATAACAAAGCTTTTGAACACGGTTTATTAAAAGCTCTCACACGACTGTGAGGGCTTTTTTTTTGAACGTTTATAACTACTTGTTTTAACTCAAAATATTTACCATACCCTTCGAAATAAGAAAGGATTTTTTAGACAAGAATTTTCCACCAAAGGTACAATGAAGATAGAGCTACAAAAAGCGTTGGAATAGTTAAGATCACACCGATCTTCATGTAATACCCCCAAGTGATTTTAAAATCTCTTCTCTCAAGGATATGTAGCCAAATAAGTGTTGAGAGAGATCCAATCGGCACCATTTTAGGCCCAATATCAGCTCCAATGACATTCGCCAGAGTAAACAGCTTCTTTGTCTCATTCGCAAGATCCAATTGATCAATCGCAATTAGATCAATCATTACAGCTGGCAGATTGTTCATCACACAGGATAGTGCTGCTGCAAGAGCACCTACAATGAGTGTTGAAACATACTCTCCGTAGGAATAGCCGATCTTCATAACATGCGCAAGTAGGATCGTGATGTTCCCATTCTTTAGAGCATAGACGATGACAAACATCCCGATAGAGAAAAAGATAATCGACCAGGGTGTGTTCTTCATAATAGCGAGTGGTCTAACAATACCTTTATACTGCGCTACAATAAATAGAATAGCTGCACATGGGATCACAATAAAGGAAACAGGAAACTCATGTGTCCCGCTGATGAAACAGCCAAGCAGCATGGCCCCAATTACGATCCAAGCAAGAATAAACATACTTTTAGACCGAACTGCATGCATGGGAGGAGTAAGTCTTGCTTCAAAGACTTGGTTTTTTAACTGCTTTTGGTAAACAAGATACAGCATTAAGAAACTCATTCCAATAGCAGCAAGTGATGGCAGAGCCATGAGAAGTGCATACTTAATGAATCCCATATCGATATAGTCTGCTGAGATGATATTGACAAGGTTACTTAT
>NVUU01000024.1 GCA_002402025.1 Candidatus Aerophobota bacterium | reverse complement strand
AAGAAGAAAAAGTATACGGTAAGTTTTTTATTGAATGCGCTTATGGCAATAAATTTATCACAAAACCATTAAAAAAATATTTAATGCCTTTTCTTACTAAATCCCATTGGTTCTCTCGCCTTTATGGCTGTATGCAGAAGATGAAAACAAGCAAGAAAAAAATACCTGCTTTTATCGAAAAGTTTCAAGCCGACACCTCTGAGTATTTAGAGCCTGTTTCTTCTTTTTCAAGCTTTAATGATTTTTTCATAAGAAAGCTTAAAAAAGAAGCAAGACCTATTGCAGAAGGTGAAAAGGTTGCTTCGCTTCCTGCAGATGGAAGATATCTGGTTTTTCCAGACACTTCAAAAGGGGATCATTTTTATATTAAAGGTCAGCGCCTTAATATTGATTTGCTTTTGCAAGACAAAGCTCTTGCAAATGAGTACAAAGATGCGTCTGTTGTTTTTGCAAGACTTTGCCCAACGGATTACCATAGGTTTCACTTCCCATGTGATTGTGTGCCATCTGAGCCAAGACTCATTAATGGTTATTTGCATTCTGTAAATCCTATGGCACTACGCAAAAACATTTCGATTCTTTCTGAGAATAAAAGAGTGGTTACAGAGCTTGAGACAAAAGAGTTCGGAAAAGTTCTTTATATTGAAGTGGGCGCAGTTGCTGTCGGCTCCATAAAACAAACATTTACTCCAGGAAAATCTTACAGCAAGGGAGATGAGAAGGGGTATTTTGAGTTTGGAGGTTCTTCTGTTCTGCTTCTTTTTAAACAAGGCACGATTACATTTGAAGAAGACCTTATCTCAGCATCAAGCGAAAAACTTGAGATCAAAGCTAATATGGGCGAGTGCCTCGGAAAAGCTACTTAGTAAGTTCCTTGCAAATGGGACAGTTTTCTATTTTGTGACCTTTAGCGCTGCAATGCTCTCTTGCATAGTAAATGATTTGCAGATGTACTTTGCTCCAAAGCTCTTTTGCAAAAGCTTTCTTTAGATCTTTTTCTGTAACAACTACGTTTTTTCCAGAAGAGAGTTTCCATCTTTTTGCGCATCTGTGGATATGAGTATCTACCGGGAATGCAGGCTTTTTAAAAGCCTGGCACATCACAACAGATGCCGTTTTATGTCCAACGCCTGGAAGAGATTCTAAATCTTCTAAATTGTCTGGCACCTTTGAAGAAAATTTCTCTACCAAAATTTTAGAAAGAGCTTTGATATTTTTAGCTTTTGTTTGAGAAAGTCCAATAGGTTTGATGATCTCTTTGATCTCTTCTACATCTTGCTCCATCATTTTTTCAGGAGTATTTGCAAGAGTAAAAAGCATCGGTGTGATTTCATTCACTTTTTTATCTGTTGCTTGAGCAGAGAGCAGTACTGCGATAAGAAGAGTGAAAGAATCGCTATGGATAAGAGGARTCTTTGGCTTTTTGCAAAAGTGATCAAGATGCCGCTTTACAATCTCTATACGTTCTTGTTTTCGCATATTACTTTCCAACGCAGAATTTAGAAAAGATCGAGCTTAGAATATCTTCTGTAATATTAAAGCCGATGATTGTTCCAAGGTGTTTTAAAGCTTCTTTTATCTCGATACAGAGAAGCTCTGGAGAAAGATCTTTCTTAAGGCCGTCTACAGCTGCAAAAACGCATGTTTTTGCCTGCATGAGCGCTTTATAGTGGCGCTCAGATGTTAGAGTGATAGATTCTTTATGTTCTTCAAGTTTTTCAAGAGAGCAGATCTTTTCGATCTCTTTTACCAAATTTTCAAGATTCACTTTTTTCTTAGCAGAGATCTGCACTTGATGTGGATGCTCAATAGTGTTTACAGGAGCATGAACATCGCATTTATTCCAAACAACAAGCGTCTTTCCTTTGTCTAGTTTTTCAAGAAGGGAAATATCTTCTTTTGTGGCGCCGATGTTTGCATCAATAAGATACAGAATAAGATCTGCATCTTCTGACGCACTAAAGGAGCGTTTAATACCTTCTTTCTCGATGATTTCGTCAGTAGCTCTTATCCCAGCTGTATCGCTTAAAATAACACTTAACGTGCCGATCATAAGTTCTTCTTCGATGACATCTCTTGTTGTACCAGCAATGCTTGTTACAATCGCACTCTCTTTTTTGCTAAGAGCGTTTAAAAGAGAAGATTTTCCAACGTTTGGTGCGCCGAGTAAGCACAATCTCAAGCCATCTTTTAGGATTTTCCCCTCATGATAACTTGCATGCAGAAGCTGCATGATCCTTTCGATCTTTTGCAGATCTTCTAAAATGTCATCATAGCTTGCAAACTCAAGTCCTTCTTCCGGGTAATCTACCCATGCCTCAAAGATTGCTGCGATCTCAACGAGCTTTTTTTGGAGTTTTACGATTTCGTTGTGCAGAGCACCATCGAGATGTCTTTTCGCGCTTTTAAGAGCTCTTTCGTTTTTTGCAGCAATCAGTTCTTGTATGGCTTCTGCTTTTGTTAAATCGATTTTGCCGTTTATGAAAGCTTTGTAGGTGAACTCTCCAGGGAGAGCAGGTTCTGCTCCTGCTGCAAAGATGGCGTTTAATACAGCTTGGGTTACAAGTTTGCCGCCGTGGCACTGCATCTCTACGGTGTTTTCCCCTGTGAAGGAGTTGGGAGCTATCATTACAAGACAAAGAGCGCTATCGATCTTCTCTCCATGCTCGCTTATGATATTACCAAGGTGGGCTGTATGCGTTGCAAAAGATTTTACGTCTTTTGAAAAGACTTTGTTTGCAATGGAAAGAGCGAGGTCTCCAGAGATCCGGATAATCGAAATCCCTCCATCTCCTGGGGGAGTGGCGATAGCGGCAATGGTTTTGCCTTTCTCGTAGGATTTATGAACGAATTCCATGGTTTTTTCTGGCCATTTTTTGAAACAGTTTACCAAAAAACAGGCGATCTTACTAGAACTATCCTTGTTTAACAAATGGCTGTTAAAAATCTTTTTTACCAAAGAGGGTTTATGTGCATTTAAGAGATTTTGAAATGAGCTCTGAAAGGCTCTTGACGTTCTTCTCCAAAGCCTTCTTGACAGCATTTTGAGCAGCAGCTCTTTGGTACCCAAGGTGCATAAGAGCAGATACTGCATCATGGAACATATGGTCTTCTCCTTTTCCAAGGTGAGACATGCCATCTTGGCTTGGTTTTGAGATCTTATCTCGAAGCTCTAGAATGAGCCTTTCTGCGGTCTTTTTCCCAATGCCTGGTACTTTTACAAGAGATAGTGCGTCTGCATGGTGAAGGGCGAGCTTGAGCTCATCGATGCTCATGTGGCCAAGGATAGAAAGAGCTGTTTTGGGCCCAATGCCAGAGACATCGCTTAAGGTGATAAAAAGATCTCTTGAACTTTCCTTCAGAAAGCCAAAAAGCCTTTGAGAATCTTCTCTTACAACAAAAGAGCAGTAAAGAAGAAGAGGTTTTCCAAGCATAGAAGAAACATCAGAGTACACATTTAATGGGATTAAAAGTTTATAGCCGATGCCACCTGCATCAATTACTGCATTTGTGGGCTCAACTTTTACAAGAGTTCCTTTGATATAATCATACATTTGCGTTTTTTCCTTTTATTCTTTGCTCAAACTGGATTTGATGCGCATGGCAAAACGCAAGAGCGAGCGCGTCTGCGGCATCCTGTGGTTTAATGATTTCTTTGAGGCCTAGGAGCTTTTGCATCATTCTCTGTACCTGCTCTTTCGATGCAGAACCAGTGCCTACAACAGCAAGCTTTGCTTTCCTTGGGGCGTATTCATGGACGGTGATCCCTTTTTTTGAAGCGGCAAGTGTCGCAGAAGCTCTTGCCATGCCGATTTTAAAGGCACTTTGGGCATTTTTTTGCATGAACTGTGTTTCTACAGCAAGAGAATCTGGTTGATACTTTTGTATGAGCTCTTCTACACCTTCAAAAATAATTAAATACCTTTGCTGTAGATCGTACTTTGGAGGAGGCTTTATACAGCCAAAATCAATAGGAGAGATCACCCCGCCATCAAGTTTAATGATGCCGTAGCCTGTGATCCTTGTTCCAGGATCTATTCCGAGGATGATGTGAGCCTTTTTCTTCATGGCCCTATACTTATCATACAGGGGTAGATTGTGTCGTGGATTTTTTTATTCTGGCTTTTTTATAATAAATATTATTTAGCCTATAATTAATTGTTTGAAAGTTGATTTTTTAGTTTTGTTTGAGTATTATACTTCTTTAAATATCGAAAAATAAAGAAGGGTTTATATATATGAGTACTGCGAATTTTAAAGTGGATGTGTTTGGGCCGAAGTTCCGCCCGTTTGATACTTGTACACAAGATCTCGTTAAACCAGAAGATGAGGTAGTAGCACATCCTTTTGTTTTAATTAGTTCTTGCACTGCAGGAGAAAAAGCAAGGGTTATGTTCATTCAGAGTGTTTTTTCAAGAATCGCAACACTTGAAGAAAGACCAAACTGGTTAAAAGAAGATGGTTCACTCGAAAAGGTAGAGTACCTAAATTCTTTGAGAGGCGGCGAGAAAGCTGCAATGAAACGCATCTGGGATAAGGCCGTAGAGGAAGATGGATTCTTAAAGACGGGAAACTTGCATGTTTTCGAAGAAGAGAGTGTTAGAAATATTTTTAATGTTTCAGATGGTTATCTTGAGAATGCAAAAATTACGATTAAAGGCAGAGAGTATGAAGTTTCTAAATCAAAATGTACATGTAATCTGCCATCTTCAGGGTTTGCTATTGAAATTCCAGCAATTACTCAAAAGGTTTCATTACACACACAGGATGAAAAATATGGCGAACTGACTCTAGACATGATTAAGTGTCTTGATGATAAGGCAGCATGTCTTGTGAATAAGTATGTAAGTTTCGGTACAACAGAGCAAGAGTTAATTCAAGATGTTAAACTCTCTGATACAGGCGTTGATAATTTATACCTTAACGAAGATCCTATGGATAAAATCATACGCATCTGCACAGAGATTTATAGAGTATTCATCAGACCAGTTGTACGTTTTGTACAAAGACAATTTAGATCTCTTGAAAGAGCTGCAAGGCCTATAAGTGCAAGCATAAGAACAAATGTGATTCAGCCGATACAAAATGCCTGCACTCCTATTTTCCATAGAGTGTTTGGGTAGCCAGTAAACAGCTTAAGAAGTAATTAAAAGCCTACGCAGATTTTGCGTAGGCTTTTTTCTTGCTGGATTTTGCCTATCAGATAATCAATCTCTATTGTAGACTTGCTTCTTGCAATAAAAGTGGCGCAGGCAATGAAAGATTTAGGTGCATTAGAACCAAAAAAAATTCTTCTACGCATGCCAAACTGGGTCGGAGACCTCGTGATGGCAACTCCCGTTATAGAGGATATTAAAACAAGATATCCCGATTCAGAACTCACCGTGATGTGCAAATCTCCCATCTCAGAGATTTTGAAGCACGATCCTCTCATCGACGAACTTTTTACATTTAAGAAACTTTCGACATCTGTTAGAAGGTTGCAAAATAGAAATATTATTAGAAAGCTTCATACTGGGAAGTATGATCTTGGGATTCTTCTTACAAACTCTCTTTCTTCTGCTTGGTGGGTCTGGCAGGCGGACATCCCATATAGGCTCGGGTATACAGGGCATTTTAGAAGCTCTCTTCTCACTCATAGAATGGATTTTTCTGAAAACAAACAGACGCAGCACCTTGTGCTGACATATAAACAGTTATTGAGACCTCTTGGAATTGAACCATCGGATACTCTTCCAAGGCTTGTTGTGACAGAAGAAGAAAAGCTCGCTACAAAATCCTTGCTGAAGAGATTCAACATTACAGATGATCATACCATCATTGGGATCAACCCTGGAGCTGCCTACGGCAGCGCCAAATGCTGGCTTCCTGAACGTTTTAGAGATTTAGCGTTAAGACTCCTAGACTATGATGAAAAAGTCAGAGTGATCTTCTTTGGAGATCATAATGGGGCAGAGCTTGTGAAGAAAATCACAAAGAATCTTCCCTCAAGAGTTGTGAACTTTGCAGGGCTCACGACATTAAGAGAGCTAATGTCTCTTATCCAAGCGTGCGATAGTTTTTTAACAAACGATAGCGGGCCGATGCATATAGCAGATGCACTAGGAGTGCCGCTTCTTGCTTTGTTTGGTTCTACAAACGATATAGCTACAGGACCTTTCTTGCAAAAAAACATTCTTAAAAAAGATGTAGAGTGTTCTCCATGCTATAAGAGAGTGTGTCCGATTGATTTTCGCTGCATGACAAGAATCCAAACGGACGAAGTGTTTGAAAGACTCCTTCAAACCATAAAACAAAAAAGCCATGTTTAAGTCTCTTGTAAAAAAAATTCTACCGAACCCTCTTGATACTCTTTTAAAAACATGCATCCTCAAAAAGAAAAGAAAATTTCTGATTCCTTGGAATAGAGGCCTTGGRGATGTTCCTCTTGGCCTTTATGCTCTCATTGAACGCATAAGAAAATTTATCCCAAATGCCGAGATCACCTTTGTTACAAGGAAAGATCTTCATGAAGTATTTGACATGTTAGAAGATGTAGAAGTGCTTTCTTCTGCTTTCATCAAACGAGGAGAAGAGTTTGATCTAACGCAGGTAGTAGAGTCTCTCGGGTACTTAGTGGGCGACTTTGATTATGTGATGGAAAAGGTAGACTCAGACAAATGGCTCTTTTGGCAAATCGGCAAACTTACACCAAAGCTTAATTGGAACACGGAGAAAGACTTTCTTGCAAAGAGCTTTTTTATTCCTGAAACAAACTGCATAGGCGTGCATGTATCTACGCAAACAGGTGGTTTTTACGATTATGATAAGAACTGGCCCAAAAGCTCTTTTAAAGAGCTATTTTCTAAAATAGAAAACCAAAAGATCATCTTGTTTGGTTTTGAAGATGATGAGGTTTATTCAGGTCCAAATATTTATGATCTACGCGGAAAGACATCTCTTCTTGAGATGGTCTCTCTCATAAAAAACCACTGCTCGCATCTTCTTGCGCCAGACTCAGGAGTTCTCAATATCGCCTACTATCTAAATGAAGATTTCCCTCTTAAAATGGTGTCTCTCTGGTCAGACCCTCGGCAGGGGATTTTAAAACAAAAAGTAGCATCTCCAAACCCATCTCTTGTTCATGTGCCATTGATCGGAAAAGAAGGAAAAGTCTCAAACCTTAGTGTCGAAAAGGTTTATAAAGCCCTTTACTCTTGATTTGATTGCAGCTTCATTTTTTACCTGATAACTGCTAAAATGGCATGAGTTGAACGTATAACAAAAAAAACTTATGAAAATTACATGTCTTGGATCAGGTGCTTGGGGATTCACTTTAGCAAACCTTCTTGCAGGGAATGGGCACGRCGTTCTTCTTTGGTCCAGAAATCAAGCCGTTATTGAAACACTCAAAAAGCAAAGAGAACATCCAAAATTCCCAGGTCAAAGAATGGAGCCATCTATAAGGGTCACAACAGACTTTAAGGCTGCCATTGAACATGGAGAGATTATTCTTGAGTCTGTGACAACAGGCGGCATTAGAGGCACTCTCAAGATGATCCTTGAGATAGATTCAAAGTTTTCAAAACCTTTTGTACTCTCTTCTAAAGGGATCGAGCAAAAAACAGGATTCCTTGTTGATGAGATCGTTGTGGATGTTATGGGCGAGAAATTCAAAGAGAAAATCGGATGTATCTCTGGTCCTTGCATCGCAAAAGAAGTGATGCAGAAACTACCTACATCATGCGTTTGTTCTGGATATGATTCAGCTCTTGTAGAAGAGCTGATGCAGGTTTTTACAAACCCTTATTTTAGAGTGTATCCAAACTCTGACATGGCAGGCGTTGAGTTCGGCGGTGCTATGAAAAACATCATTGCGATTGCTTGCGGAATGTCTGACGGTCTTGGTTATGGTGCGAACACTAAGTCTGCGATCATGACAAGAGGTCTGCATGAGATTAGAAAACTTTCTGTTGTGAAGGGCTGCAATCCTGAGACATTAAATGGTCTTGCAGGTCTTGGAGACCTTTGCACAACTTGCTTATCTCCTCTTAGTCGCAACTACCGCTTTGGTTTTCTAATTGCAGAGGGCGTAAGCCCCGAGCGTGCAAAAGAAAAGATTGGTATGGTAGTGGAAGGTGTGAATACTTGCCTTTCAGCACTAGAGCTTGGTAAAAAAGCAAACATTTCACTTCCAATAACGCAAGCGATTGTGGACATCGTCCATAATGGTCTTGCACCTCTTGATGCAGTAAGAGATCTTCTTACAAGAGAGATCAAAAAAGAGCATTTATGAGCGTTATTAAAATCACAGCTGCAAAAGAGATGGCAAGAGTTGAAAGACTCAGCATTGAAGAAGGCGCCTGTGATGAGAAGTATATGCTTGATGCTGCAGCTGGCATCGAGGATGCGCTGATTGATTTCATCTCAAAACAAAACCTTGAAAAGGAAATAACACTTCTTGTTGGCAAGGGGAATAATGGTGGAGACGCCTATGTCGTTGGGACAAGCCTTTTGAAAAAAGGCTTTAGCGTTTTAGCGTTTTGCGTCTGTTACGCTAAAGAGTGCAGCAAGCTTAACCAAAAACATCGCGAAAATTTCACGCAATCTGGCGGTAAACTCCACGAACTTACATCTATTGACGAGCTAAAGTTAAAAGGCGTGATCCTAGATGGCCTTTTAGGAACTGGATTTCAAGGAAAAGCAGAAGGGCTCCTTGGCGCTATCATAACCAAGGCGAACGAGTCCAAATTACCGATCCTTGCTATCGATATACCATCAGGACTTGATGGTAATACAGGCGTTGTAAACGGCCCTGTAATAAACGCAAAAGAAACCATTTATCTTGGCCTTCCAAAAGTTGGTTTTTTTATAGAAGATGGTTTTAATCATGTTGGGAAACTTACAAGAGTCGACTTTGGGATGGATCCTAAATACTACGAAATGATGAAAAGTTTCGGAAACCTACTAGATGATGAAAATTTTCCAAAAAATCTTCCTGAGATAAAAAGATCACAACACAAATACGAAGCAGGTTACGTACTCGCAATAGCAGGCTCTAAAAATATGCCGGGAGCAGCTCTTCTCTGCACCTTGGCAGCTCTTCGATCAGGCGCTGGGATTATTCGGTTATTTCATAGAGAAGAGATGCATGAAGAGCTTGCAAACTCTTTTGAAGAGTTGATTAAAACGCCGCTTCAGGGAGCAGACTACGAACCTTTTTATAAAGAGGTTAAAAGAGCCAAAAGTCTTCTCATAGGTCCTGGCTGCGGTAAATCAGATGAATTTGAACATCTTCTAATTGATGTGCTCTCAAAAGTGGATCTACCCACAATACTTGATGCAGACGCGCTTGAGATCTTTGCAAAAAAAGCAAAGAAATATCCAAAGGATCTTGTTCTTACGCCCCATAAGGGAGAGATGGCGCAGTGTCTTGGTCTAAAGAACAAATGCAAAGATGAAGAGTTTCTTGCAAAAGCGCAAGCATTTGCGGAAGCAAAAAAAGTTGTGATCATCTTAAAAGGCGCTCCGACTTTTGTGATCGTAGAAGGCGAGCTGCCGACGGTTATGCCTATGGGTGATCCTGGTATGGCAACAGCGGGCTCTGGGGATGTTCTTTCAGGCGTTGTTGCAGCTCTTCTTGCGATGGGGCTTTCTCCCAGCAAAGCTGCGATCACAGCTGTCTATATCCATGCTAAGGCTGGTGAGCTTGCTGCAAAAGAAAAGGGGTCTTACTCTCTGATAGCGTCAGATCTCATAGAGAAGCTCCCCGTGGTTTTAAAGGATTAATCTGTCTCGTAAAGAAAGCGATTTCTCAAATCCATGAAAAATCCTCTTAGCTTACTTTAGTTATTTGTAAAAACCGCTACTGGTATATAGCAAACTACATCTCTTATCGTCGCCAAAACCCTATTAATTCCAATGGCTGCTCCAACCTTATAGACGGTAATTGGGATGTCTAGTAAACACGTCCCAGCATTCTCTACGGAGTCTCTTAAAGTTTGTCCTGCCACTTGAGCTGCCTCATTTGTAAAGGTTGGTAGAGGTATATTAATATTTGTTGCCGCATAAAGTAGTGCTTTAGAAACATATGCAGCTCCGAGAGCAACCGTTACTACAGTAGAGCAAACTGCGGCACATGCATTAAGAGGAAGGGTAGCTACAGAAATAGCTGTGTGAAGAGTGATGTCTTTAAAAGAACGGTCATTATAATGAACCCAATCTTGAACGAATGTTTTTCGGGTGATATTTAATGGCCTAAGTAAAGGTAAAGATCCATCCGCTAGTTGAAAATTTGTTTCAGATTCTGATGCTTTATTAAATCCTTTTTCGATACGGGTTTCTATAAAAAGAAGTACTTCAATAACAACTTCTTTAATCTTGTTAAACAAGACAGCAAGTCCAAGTGCTGTGAGCGCCTTTTTAACAGTGTTTATGCACTTACTGCAAAAGTTATAGATGTCACTTGATATTTCGTAGATTGTCTTTAAAGCTTGAAAAAGAGACACAACTGCTCGTTCTCCAAAGAACATAATCCCAGTAGAGACAGGAAGTTTCACATTTCCCAAACTAATGGCAAAAACAGCAATTTTAAGAGCTCCGATGGTACATGCCCCAGCTGCTGCAGCTAAGACAGAAGCTCCTGATGCTACGAGGTTCGCTGGAAAAGAGATCAGTGTATAACATTTGTGAGCCGCAAAGCTTTTTATCTTTACCTCAAGCGAAGATCCTTCGGCATTATAAATATTAAAATGTTGTGATCTTGCAGTATTTAAAGAATTAAGAGCTGAAGTAACAAAAGACATAACGACCTTCTTTGTTTAATTAAAAAAGCGTGAATTATACGAATTAATGCTTAAAAATACAAATTTAAAAAAATTAAATTTTATTAAAATAAAGCCGTGTTTAAATATTAAGTTACTAGCTTGTATAAGAAATATGCGCAATATGGAATGAATACCCCCGCGTAGAGTTATGTACGAGGAATATGTTTTAGAGAAATTTTTATGATCGGGAAAATAAACAACTCTTCGGATACTCTATTGGATGGTATTGACGTTTTGCCCACTCAATCATTTCGGAAGAAAGATCAATTCCGAGTATAGATCCGTTTTGAATGAATTTTGAAACAGTAGCTGTAATTTGGCCGTTGCCACATCCGATATCCAGGATGTTTTCGTCACCCATATAAAGTTTCTAGGCAAAATTTGGATATATGATAACGCTCATCGATTTTGCAGAGCAGAGTTGTGTGTATAATATCTTACATGTTTTAAATCCCAATAAGTGCTGTCTGAAAAAAGCAAAGAAGTTACGAAAGTGCAGAGTAAAAGCCTTATAGGAAAGCGGTATATCAAAGAAGAAAACCCAGATAGACTCTTGTGTAATTTAACTCTCAAGTTCATGGGAAAATTCCTTGTACCAAGAAACGAACTTCTTCATGCCCTCTTCAAGTGAAACTTTTGGCGCGTAGCCAAGCATTTTCTGGCTTTTTGTGATGTCAGCGAACGTTTTGTAAACATCACCCGGCTGCATCGGCTTTAGCTCAATTATAGCCTTCTTAGATAGGTTAGATTCGATTTGCTCAATCAGGTTGGAAAGATCTTCTGCTTTGTTATTCCCAAGATTAAAGATTTCGCATTTAGCTCCAAAATCAATGGCTTTTACGCAACCATCAATGATGTCATCGATGTAGGTGAAATCTCTCTTCATCTTCCCATGATTAAAGACATGGATGGGTTTACCCTCATCGATAGCTCTTGTAAAAGAAAAGTATGCCATGTCAGGTCTTCCCATAGGTCCGTAAACAGTAAAGAAACGAAGACCTGTTGTGTGCATGCCATGCACATGAGAATACACATAAGCCATAAGCTCATTGGATTGTTTTGTAGCAGCATAAAGGCTTGCGGGCTTTTTGGTAAGATCGTCTTCTGAAAAGGGCGTCTTTTCATTAAGGCCATAAACAGAAGAAGAAGAAGCATAGATGAGTTTCATGCTGGGGAATTCTCTGCACATCTCTAAAACTTCTAAAAAGCCATTGATGTTGCACTGCACGTAGGTGTGGGGGTGCGTGATGGAAAAGCGTACTCCTGCTTGCGCAGCAAGATTGATAAAATGCGTAAAAGAATGCTTTTCGAAAAGATATTTCAGCGATTTTAGTTCACGGATATCATGATCGATCACTTCTACGCCGAGCTTTTTTAATATCGCGACTCTCTCATTTTTTAGAAAAACGGGGTAGTATTCGTTGAAATTATCACAGCCAATTACGGTGTCACCTCTTTCAACGAGCGCCTTTGCAAGGTGATATCCAATAAAACCTGCAATGCCTGTGATAAAGATCGTTTTGGGTTTGTATGTGCGCATGAGAAGCTTCCTGTATGCTTTTTTTGAGTTTACTCTAAAAAAATGAAATTTCCTAGTGAGTTTTTTTTTCTTAATAATCAGCTAAGTGTTACTGTGATGAGGCCTTGATTTAACAGGTTAGGTGCTTCTATCAAAATGCGACTTGTTTTTGCTGTTTTATTTCTGTCCCTTGTGGTCATTTTTTCAAGCTGTTCCAACCCTCCTTACCAGGGTAACGATCTTTATGGAGCGGATGAGTTCGTTCTGGATTCTTATAAGATCAAACAAGGAAAATTTTCCATCTTGGAGATGGAAGGAAAACCGTTAGGGGATCTGCCTGACAATCTACTCTCTTCTCATGAAGACGTGATAGAGAGTGGGGACGTTCTTAATATTGCTATCTATCACCCTGTAAGAAAAGATATCACGGATGCTGTATCAAACATCGGAGGGCACGTTGGCTTTACCGTAAGAGGTGGAAAAATCACTCTTCCAGATCTTGATGCGATTATAGTTGCGGGTCTAAGCCTTGAAGATGCAAGAGAGAAAATACAAAATGCTTATCTTGCGGAGATTGAAGACATCGAAGTTTTTCTCTCTTATAAAGACAGGCTGGAGAAAAGAGTAGAGCTTGCAGGACAAGTAGAGATCCCAAGCATTACAGTAGGGGGCAAAACAAGGCTTTTTGATGTTCTTTCAAAAGCAAAAGTTCCTGTGAATGCAAACCTCTTTAAATCCTATGTTGTAAGAGGTGCACACCTTCTTCCTGTGGACATGAATCGTCTTATGAAAAACGGGGACATGGGACAAAACATTGTCATGAAGGGAGGAGATAAGATCTATATTGCTGATGCTTCTGCATCAACTGTCATGATGATGGGAGAGGTTACACAAAGAGGCCTCATCAACCTTCCGCAAGGATATTTACCACTAAGAGAAGCGCTCGCAAGAGCCGGAGGTATTCCATACACAGGGGATAGAGCCTTTATCCAAGTGATTAGAGGGAATATCTTAAAACCAAAAATCTACACATTGAACTGGAAGCATGTCATCCATCTGCCAACAGAGAGCATGCTTCTTATGCCAGGAGACATTGTGTATGTTGCCGCCACTCCAATTACAGAGTGGAATCGATTTATTAGCCAGTTGTTCCCAAGTTTTACAGCCATTGACCTATTTTGTAAGAGTATGACAGGGATTATTACAATCAGATGAGTACATTTCACGAAAAATACCAGGGCAATTTTATTCATATTGCCGACTTTAAAGAGTTCTTCAAAAGAAGACGTAAACTGATTATTTTTATGGGAGTTTTAAGTGCAGTCTTTACTTTTGCACTTCTTCTTACAACAAATCCAAAATACATTCTAAAAGGAAGTTTTAAAGAAGCTTTGCAAAAAGGAGATCCTCTTTCGAGCTCTCTTGCAAAAAGCCTTTTCAAGGGATCTTCACAGATAGATCTTGGCGCACAGGCGCAATCTGTCATGCTCTCAAGAGAGTCGCTAAATGAAATCGTGAGACAGCTTGGTTTGCAAGGGGAGATGAAGCCTGCGTCTATCAAGAAGAACCTTACGAATAGATGGAAGAAAAATCTTAATCTGCTTTCGAAAAAGCAGATTAACGCTGTGCCTGTGCTCTCGTTTGTAAAGGTGGTATATTTCGGAAGTATTACAAAAGTATTGCATCTTGAAGCCTTAGTTGATGATAAAGTGAGAATCACAGCAAGTAATGGGAAAGTTCTAGGAGTGCAGCCGATCGGTGAAATGTTTGTATATGAGGATTTTGTGTTTTCTCTAAGCTCTCATAAAGCTACCATAGCCCCTGGATGCAGCTTCAGTTTGGTATTTCATCCAATAGAGAATGCTGTAGACACTCTCTTGAAACGACTTTCTATCAAAGTAAGAAGAGACGATGCTTCCATTTTGGATATTGTTTATAAAGATGTAAATCCTCATAGAGGCACAAGAGTTCTAAATACCCTCATGTATAACTACAAGCAGTACCTTGTAAAAGAAAATGATCGCATAGCAAAAGCTCAGCTTCAGTATTTGAATGCAAGGCAAGATTATCTATCGGATAAGATAGAAGATACGCTCAAGGAGCATGTAAAGTACTTGCAGGAAAATTTAGGAGAAAGAGGATTCATAGGGCTCCATCAAGAGCTTGAAATGGTAGAGAACAAGAAAAGGCGTCATCATGAGAGGCTTTTAGACATTGATCTTAGCCTTGGTAAACTTAAACGCCTACGCTCTGAAAAGCTTCTTTGCTTAAACGAGCCGATCCTTGGAAGAGACGTAGCGTTATTTCAAAATACACTATTTGGTCTTAAGAAACAAAAAGACACGATTGATCTGCGCAATCTTCTTAGGATAGCTTCTATTAAAAAAAGCAAAAAGCCTAAGCACGGTTATTCTTTCTTAAAAACAAAAAGAGAAATTCCATGCTTTCTGTACTACAAAGACAAGTACGATCAACTAGATGAAAAAATAGACCAAATGGAACGAAGAGATCTTCTCCCAGCATTTGCTATGATGAAAAAGGGACTGTCTGATCTGTACCATGCTAAGGATCTCAGAGAGGTACGCGATCCTTTTCACTTTGGTTTTGAAAAAAAACAAAGGGACATAAACAACATAAGAAGATTTAAAGAACAGATCCAAGGCATGCTAAAAGAAAATGATGTGCATAACGTAGGCTTTCATAAAGCATGTTTTAGCGATGGCATTGATGGTAGAGTTTTACCGGAAATCCAAAATGCACCTCTTATGAATGATTCTCTTGTTCGTATAAATCATTTGCTAGAGCTTAAAGAGGCGATTTTAATGAAAAGTCTCTTTGCTGAAGAAGAAGTTTCTAGAGAGTTTTCTACAATTGATTTAGAAACAGCCAAAAAGCTCTTTATCGATTATACAAAAGAGCTTGATGAAATCATTTTAAAAGAAAAACATCTAAGCTATTCCTGCTGTAGTCTGAGTAAGGAAAATTTCGAGATGTCTTCTTTAACAAACATCTTAGAAGATCCCATAAGTGCCGAAATTCTAAACAGAGCTGCAAAGCATTCTCTTGAGCTAAAAAATGAAAAACATTTTAGCGAAAAAGACAAGATCAGGCTTGTGGCAAAGCTCTCAAGGGAAAGAAAAGCTCTTAGTGCTCATCTAAAAGAGATGGTCCATCTTGCCGGGATGCAAAAAGATCTGATCGAAGAAAAGCTTAAAGCTCTTCAAGTTGTTATGGGAGATCTTATCAATCAAGAAATAGCCATTATTGAAGATCAAATTGATTCTGCAATCGATGAAAAACTCCAAACGCTCCATATGGAGAAAGCACAAGTAAGCGCAAAATTAAAAGATTTGCAAGGGGGGATGAAAGATCTGCCAAGTAAATGGCTTCTTGAAAATAGACTGCAGCTAAAAGCAGATTTGAATGTTTCTATGATGGAGTCTCTTACTCATCTTGTAGAATCTAAAAACGTCGAGCATCATTTGCTTCAGATCGAATCAAAGCCGATAGATCACGCGTATATTCCGCTAAAACCGAAACAGCCACCGATTATGCTGCTTTCTGCAATAGGCGGCATTTTTGGGTGTTTATTAACGATGGGAGCTTTAGCTTTTAAAAAGACTGCAGCAAATGAGCTGCCGGTTTCTTTAGAAGCCTTAGCATTTAGAGACTTTAAAGTTGCGGGTAAATTCTCAAAAAGCTTTGAAAAATCTGATTTTGCGAGTCTTTCTGAGAAAGATTTACAAATATTGCGAAAGCTCAGCAATTTTGCTCTAACAAATGATACGCAGATAGTAGGAGCATCTCTTGGGTCAAGCCCAAGTTACCTATCAGCACTTGCGTCACTACTTGCTCTTGGAAAGAGAAAGACACTTCTTATTGAGCTTTACCATACAAACAAAGCATCAAGGGCGGGCCTTCTGCATTATCTTCTTGGAAAGAAAAAAGAGCTTCCTATCCAAAGGAAAGGAGATTTTCATCTACTTCCTCTTGGGGAGAGCACGAAATACACGATGGAGCTTTTAACAAGGAAGAAGTTCGAAGAACTACTTTCTTTATTAAAAGAGCAGTACGAGGTGATCTTGATTGGTCTTAATAAAGGAGCGTGTTCTGCAGAATCTCACAAGCTCCTGCAGCTTTGTGAAAAAATGTTAATTACCCTTGATGAGGAATCTTTAGATGATTTATATCCTTACTTCGAGTGGGAAGGGAAGACGGGCGAAAGTTCGTGTATGTATCTTTCCTTTGAATAAGATATAGAGCATGAAAAAAAAGATTCTAATTACAGGTGGCGCGGGCTTTTTAGGCTCGCATCTTTGCAAGAGATGTCACAATGCCGGTCACGATGTGATCTGCCTTGATGATTTATCAACAGGTTCTAAATCGTTCATTAAAGATTTGCTTCCTTTGGAGCGTTTTACATTTCTTAATAGGGACATATCCGCTCCTTTGGATCAAGATCCAGATCTTGATTTAGATCTCAATGAGATCTATAATTTTGCATGTCCTGCATCCCCAAAGTTTTATCAGAAAGATCCCATAAAAACGATTAAGACATCTGTTATGGGTGCTTTTTTTGTTTGCGAACTTGCAAAAAAAACAGGAGCCAAAATTTTCCAAGCATCGACGAGTGAGGTGTATGGCGATCCTAAAGAGCATCCACAAAAAGAGTCCTACTTTGGGAATGTGAATTTTTTTGGTAAACGCTCCTGCTACGATGAGGGAAAAAGAATCGCAGAGACGATTTTCTTCGAGTACCAGAACATCCATGGTGTTGAGGTAAACATCGCAAGGATCTTTAATACCTACGGCCCGAATATGCACCCCTCGGATGGACGGGTGATTACGAACTTGATTGTGCAAGCGCTAAAAAATGAGCCCTTAACGATCTATGGAGATGGATCGCAGACACGCTCKTTYTGTTTTGTAACAGATCTCATTGATGCTGCAACATCCCTTATGGAGCATAAAAAGTTCAAAGGCCCTGTAAACCTTGGAAACCCCAATGAAATTTCTATTCTTGATCTTGCAAAAAAGATCAAATCCTTAACAAATGCCTCTTCTACAATCACATGTTTAAAACTTCCAGAAGATGATCCGAAGATCAGAAGACCAGATATTGCTCTTGCAAAAGAGCACTTAAGCTTTTCTCCCAAAGTAAGCCTTGACGAAGGCCTCAATAGGACGATTTCTTATCTAGAAAAACATCTAGAGAATGAATTTTAGCACAAAATTCATGTAGTTTTTATAGTGATCCAGATTTTTAAAATTTCAGACATTGAAGATCCTCGAATCAATA
>NVUU01000023.1 GCA_002402025.1 Candidatus Aerophobota bacterium | reverse complement strand
TATTATTATTATTTTAATTGTATTATTCATTTATAACCTTTTTATTTTTAGGGTTATGCTGATTAATGGCATCAACGATGGATTTTGCGGTAAAAGCGGTTAGCGTTGCTTGCACATCTTGTGTGGCTAGTGCCTTAAATTTAGCTAATTTTTTTTCTAGCCAAGACAAATGAAAATATTCACGACCAGTGCTTTTAGGCGGAGTACGTCGGAAGTAGTCATCAGCTAATAAGTGCGCTAATAAATTAGGGTTGATTTTGCCAGTGGCAGCCCAATCGCCATTTTTATCATATTTATGTTTACTCTCAGGGKTATGCAGTTTAAACCAGTCGTCCATTAAGGCATWGCCCGTGCCGGTATCATAACCCATAACATTTAATTTGCTCGACGCAGGTAAGAAAGTGAGGTTGGCAATACCACCAATATTCACCACAAAAACATCAGCGCCATTTTTTATTGAACAATCAGCTATTGAGCAATCACCAAGCGAACKTTCACTAAAAATGGTTTGATGAAATGCGGGTACCAAAGGCGCGCCTTGCCCCCCTAATGCCATGTCCTTGCGCCGGAACTGGCCTACAACACGAATGTTGGTTAACGTCGCAAGCGTTTGGCAGCAGCCAATTTGCAGGGTGAAAGGATGTGTTGCTTGCGGCCTATGGCGAATRGTTTGTCCGTGGYTGCCAATGGCAATAATATCTTCTGGCYCAAGTTGCTGTTGAGYTAAAAAACTAGTAACGGCAAGGGAAAAAAGTTGTGCTAACTCAATATCTAATTCAAAAGCTCGGTCTATTTCATTGCTATTAGGATTATAAAGCGTTGTTATTTTAGCCGCMGTTTCATCACTATAGGCTTGGTAGAAACTCGCGTGGTGTTCAAGTTTACCATTATCAAAAGTGACTAAGGCTAAGTCAATACCGTCGGCACTRGTGCCTGACATTAAACCAATATAATACTTTTTTTTATTTGAAKAGCTWTTGTTTGTYTTAGTCATCGGCTTGTTGATGATCATTTGTTTCAACCGTCATAGCCAGCATGGCATTTTTAGAGCCAGCTAATGCTTGTAAACGTTTTTCAGCTAATTTGAAAAATTCGACTTTGTATTTTTTTGCAATGGGTTTGGCATCAGGCAGTTTTACTGTTCTGGGGTTGCGATGCACGCCATTGAGTAAAAATTCATAATGTAAGTGCGGGGCTTGTGACATCCCCGTGCTACCCACATAACCAATCAMTTGCCCTTGTTTTACCCGTTGGCCTTTTTTAACTGCGCGTTTGGTAAAATGTAAATACTTGGTTTCTATGCCGTTACCGTGTTGAATAAACACATGGTGACCATTGTATTTGTCATATCTTGCTCTAATAACCTTACCATTGCCTGCCGCGACCACAGGGGTGCCTTTTTTGGCCGCATAATCAACACCACGATGGGCTTTCCAACGTTTTTGAATGGGATGAAAGCGTTTGCGCTTAAAGCTAGAGCTAATATATTTAAAACTAACCGGTGCTCGTAAAAAAGCCTTACGCATGCTTTTACCGTCAGGGCTGTAATATTCGTTATCGGTAAAACGCACCGCTTGAAAAGGGTCGTCTTGGTTGATAAATTCAGCGGCTAAGATTTTTCCGGTGCCAATATATTCACCTTCAACATACCTTTGCTCAAAAATTAGATGAAAGCTATCACCCGCGCGCAGATCTAAAGCAAAATCAATATCCCAACCAAAAATATTGGCAAAGTTAATTATTTGTGCATCGGATAAGCCCGCTTTGGTACCAGCGTTCCAAAAACTTGAATTGATAGTGCCATGAGCAAAAGCTTGGCGAATTTCAACCGCTTTACTTTCTTTATGAGATTGATAATTATCACCAACAAGGTTGATATAAAGCGTGTCGGTTTTAGAGAGCGGGTATTCAAGTGCTGTGACCTGATGTTGGTCATTACTGGCAATGCGCAGTGTATCGCCGACATTCATTTTTCTTAACAACTTACTGTCTTTACCTTTAGCGGTGCTAACGGCATAAGTGTCTTGGGCACTGAAACCTAAGCGCTTAAAAATTCTTGCTAAAGAATCACCACTGCGTACTTTGACACTTTGCCAAGCCATATTACTTTGTTGAGCTGAATTTACTGTGGTGGTAATAGCGTCAGCATTGGCAAGCTGCACGTCTTTTGTGATGCTAATAGAAGGAATGGCAACAGGAACTTTAGAGGACGCTCCTGAAGAGTGTTGCGGCATTGCAACTTGGTAACGCTTGCCAATTTCAAAACCTTGGTTATTAGTGCTTTGTTTGGTTAGCTCTTGATTACTTGGCATTATAAGCAGTAATAATGCTAGCACACTTATACTAATAATGGTTAAACGGTGTTTTTTGGGGAGCTATTGGAAAATTTCCTGCAGGTGCAAAAAAAGTTGCTGAAAATTATTTAAATGACGCTGTATTATTTGTTGTTTATTCATGCCCAGTATGACGTTCTAAAATTCTATGAAAAGCTCGGTTGGGTTGCTGTAGGGCCAGTTTTCGATGAATCAAAAATTAAGCACCAAGTAATGATATTTTTACCAGATTCCAAAGAAAAAATTAAAAATCTTAAATGTTTGCAAGATCCTGAAGTGCCTTCTTATGTTGCACGAGTACT
This sequence comes from Candidatus Aerophobota bacterium, assembly GCA_002402025.1. Classification (GTDB taxonomy): domain Bacteria; phylum Chlamydiota; class Chlamydiia; order Chlamydiales. The sequence continues at coordinate 15,441 of NVUU01000023.1, read as the reverse complement.
TTGGACTACGTTAAAGGAGTAGTATGAGAAAGATTGCCATATATTTTATTGCTGCTTGCTTAGTTACCTCTTTGCAGGCAGAAGAAAAAGTACTTGTTTGCCTGCATGGTTTCATGAGGGCAAAATCCAATATGAGTTTGTTCCGTTACCTATTTAATAAAGAAGGCTGGAATGTTYATGTTTGGAGATATCCAAGTAAAACAAAGACTATTGAAGAACATGCTCAAGAGTTTTTGGTTTTTTTAGACGACCTTAAAGAAGAATATCCTGAAAGTTCATTTTGTTATGCTACCCATTCCATGGGTGCTTTGGTATTAAGGGCAGCTCTTAGCTCTGATGGATGCCCAGAAGAGGCTAAAACAGGAAAGGCGGTTCTTATTGCTCCTCCTAATAGAGGAAGCTCATACGGAAGGTTTTTGAGTAAATTTAGGAAAATTAATGAGCTTGCTGGACCAAACGCTGGAAAACAACTTCTGCAAACTGAAAGAGATGGTTTCGATTACCTGGGTGTTTTTCCAGACAGTATGAAAGTTCTTGTGATAGCTGGGACTTGTGGTTGTAATCCAACAATTAAAGGTATCAACGATGGAAAAGTWGGTATTGAGGAAACAAGACTTCCAACGTCTCATTTCTATAAAGAGGTGTTCGCAAGCCATAGTTGGATTTGCCACACTCCAAGGACGGTAGAAATAGCTATGGAGTTTCTCGAACAAGTGGAAGGTGCTACTTTTCAAAAATAGTTTGCTTTACTGCCATAAAGTTTGAAAAGGATAGACTTCCTGGAAGAGAAGAATATGTTGAGCTGTAATCTACTTGTACCTTCTCGGGGGCTCGTCTCTGTCTTTTCTTATCAAAGCAGCTTTTCTTTTTCGGCTTTTATTTATCCAAGTGATCGCAAAGACAATATTAATGCCAATAATGATCGCTGCTGTTATCGGTAAGAAAAGCCCAAGGCTTGAAAGATTTGTGTTAAACATACATCCTAACAATTGCATTTATATACCCTTATTTTAACCTATAGAAACTTTACAATTTTTTGTTTAAGAAAAAAAAGTAAAATTTTTGTTTTTATCAAAAAAAAATCTCGGATGAAGACCTAGAAATATAAATTCCGATAATTTAGACTTTAGCTTGTAACATTATTTATGAGGAACTTATGACAGACACACAGCAAATCATTACCCTAAATCAAGATAACTTTGACTCTACAATATCTCAAGGGGTAACTCTTGTTGATTTCTACGCAGATTGGTGCGGTCCCTGCCGTATGCTTACACCTGTTCTTGAAGAAATCGTAAAGGTAATGGCAGGCAAGCTTCGAGTTGGTAAAGTTGATATCGATGCGAACCAAAAGATTGCAGGGACATTTTCAGTAACATCTGTTCCAACGATGATCCTTTTCAAAGATGGCAAAGAAGTAAACAGGCTTGTTGGTCTAAGAGACTTAGATGGGCTAAAGCAGTTTGTGTCCACAGTGATCTAATATGGCCAAAGCCTTTATCGTCTTCGGGATATTTCTGACTCTTATAGGGATTCTTATGTTATATAAGGTGAACTTCTCATGGATTGGAAAGCTCCCGGGGGATTTCTTCGGCTCCGTCGGTAAAGCCAAAATCTATTTCCCCTTCATAACCTGCTTACTTGCAAGCATGATCCTTTCTCTTTTTTCATATTTATTCGCTCTTTTCAAGAAGAAGTAGCTGATTATTAATAAGTATTCTTTTTTATGAATTAAAGGATATAAATATCGGTATAGTTCTTTTTTTAAAGAAATAACTATGTTATAATTAAGAAAAGGGATCAAGTCTTGTTAAGAGAGAGGGTTTATGGAAATATCAACTAAAGATGGGGATTTATATTTAGATAGTAACTCTACAAAAATCAAAGTGGTAGATGAGGAAAAGGTAGGAATTTTTGGTAAACTCATAGGAGTAATTACTGGTCGTTTTACCAAGCTCAGGCTAGATATAATAGAAACGAACCCAATCATGGTCAAAGGCCTCGTTAGTAAGACAGTTTTGGTAGACCGAGTATCTCTAGATGAATTTGAAAAAGAAATGAAAGAAACTCAGGGTAAAACTGAATTGGTATTCGATGAAGCTAGAGTAGCTGTTACACTAGATCTGAGTAAGACAGATAGAAGCACGCTTTTTTCACACCATTTAACTCTTCGAGTGAAAGATGTAAATGGATAGTTCCTTCACAGAAGGTGCATAAAATTTTGTTGTCTAAGAGACTCGTATAATACAATGGAAACACAGTTGGAAAGATTCAAGCATCTGGATTTTTGAGTCATTGGTATTGTGATAAACCGATCTTCATACATCCTTAAAAATTTGGGATCGAGCCCAAACGATTCCGAACCAAATATCAAAACATCATTTTCTGTATATTCTATATCCGAATAGGTCTTCTTTGCGTGGCTCGAGAGAAAGTAAAAGTTCTGATCGCAGTTCTTTAGGTAAACCTCTAAATCATCAATTGTCTGTATTTCAACCCCATGATGATAATCAAGACCTGCTCTTCTCAAGTTTTTTTCGCTTAAGCTAAAGCCAAGTGGTTTTACAAGGGTGAGGCTTGTATTTGTTACAGAGCAAGTTCTTATGATATTGCCAGTATTTTGAGGGATCTGAGGTTCGTAGAGAATAACTTCCATAAAAGAAAAAACCCCTTAAACGAGAATTTAAGAGGTTTTAAATTGTGCTTTACTGCATGGATTCTTCATCGACAAGCGCTCCATCTTCCATGTCATCTGGAAGGGAAGAGATAGTGTCAGAATCATCAGCTTCAGTAAAATTGTTTGCTTTTACAAGTTCAATTTCAAAGGTTAGAAGAGAGTTTGGAGGAAGGTAACCATTTGTTCCATAACCAAAATCTGGATGGATATAAAGAGTTCTTATCTCACCTTCTTTCATTCCAACAATACCTCTGCTGAAGCCAGGAATCGTTTCGTCGAGAGAAATTGTCTCAGCTTCTTTAGAAGAGCCAAACACTTTTCCATCAACGTGTTTACCTGTGTATTTGATCATTGGTGTGTAATGAGCTTCTACAACTTCACCTTCACCCGCTTGATCAATTTTGTATTGAAGTTTGTTCTCTTCTAAAGAAACAATACCGTCTATTGCAGCATTTTCTTCGAGAAACACTTCAGCTACTTTTAAATTGTCTTCTGCAAGTTTCTTGAACTTCTTCTCTTGCTCTTGGGAAATTGCATGTACGCATTCGGATTCGCCCATTGGGGAATCTTTACCAGCCACTGAATCTTGAATTCCTTTGATAATACTTTCCATATCAAATTCAAAACCAAGTGATTCGAGGTTTTTTCCAATTACGTGACCAAAAGCTTCTGATACCATTGGAAGATCAAGTGATTTTTCTTCACTTGTAGCTTCCTCTACGGAAGCGACTTCTTCGCCTTTTTCTTGAGTTTCTTCGTTTGCAAGCAATGTGCTTGGTTGCATTAGAAAAAAGCCGGCAAGAAAACAAGATGCGAACAATTTATATAGAGTTTTTTTTGACATTATGAGTTCTCCTACGTTCGAAACTCCTTACTGTAAATTCTCTCGTGATTATATCACAGAGATTTCTTCTGCTAAAGTCTTAATTTTAAGTTCATCAAGTTGGACTTTTTCAACCATTGATGGCGATTGCATCATGAGATCTGTTGCATTCAAGCTTTTGGGGAATGCGATTACATCTTTGATGTTATCGGTATTGCACAAAATCATGGCAATACGATCGAGCCCAAACGCGATACCAAGGTGAGGAGGCGTTCCATATTGCAAGGCCTCGATGAAGAAACCCATTCTGGTTTTAATATCGTCTTCACTTAAGTTAAGAGTTTTGAAGATTTTCTTCTGCAACTCCTGATTGTGAATCCTTTGAGAACCACCGCCGATTTCAAATCCATTTAATACACAGTCATAAGCATCTGAACGCACATTGAGAGGGTCTTCATCAATAAGTTTAATATCATCGAAGTGAGGGGAGGTGAAGGGGTGGTGTATGCTGGTTAGTCGATTTTCTTCTTCATCAAATTCAAAAAGAGGGAAATCGTTTACCCATAAAAATTTGTATGCATTTTCTGGTATTAACTTTCTTTCTTTCGCTATGTGTCTTCTTAAATGGTCAAGAGCTTGGTTCACAACACTTTCTTTTGCTGCTGCAAAAAGAATCATATCTCCATCTTCTACATGAAGAACGTTTGATAGTTTATCTAGAAGTTCACTTGGAAAAAATTTTACAATACTTGAGGAAAATTCGCCATTTTGTTTTTTCATCCATGCAAGGCCTTTCAGGCCAAGTCTTGATACGAACTCTGTATAAACATCAATGCCTTTTCTTGATATTTCTGCGCCGCCTTTAACACAAATGCCTTTGATGCATCCTTCATTTTTAAGCTGGTCTGTGAATATCGAGAAGGTAGAATCTTTTACGATATCATCGACTCGAACAAGAGGCATGTCAAAACGAACGTCTGGCTTGTCTGTTCCGTAATTTTCAAGACAGTCATGGTAAGACATGACTGGAATGGGTGTTTCTATTTCAACATTTAGACACTCTTTAAAAATTTCTTTTAGCATACCTTCTGTCAATTTTTTGATGTCTTCGGGCTTTCCAAAGCTCATTTCAATATCGATTTGAGTAAATTCAGGCTGTCTTTCGGCTCTAAGATCTTCATCTCTAAAGCACGGTGCAATTTGAAAATACCGATCGAGACCAGAAATCATGAGCAGCTGTTTGTAAATTTGAGGAGATTGTGGCAGTGCGTAAAAATGTGCCGGATGTATCCTGGAAGGTACAAGATATTCCCTTGCTCCTTCAGGAGTAGACTTGGACATAATGGGTGTCTGAACTTCAGTGAATTTTTCCCCGTCCAAAAAACGCCTTGTTGCAACCATTGCCTTATGTCTTATAGTAAGGTTCTTTAAAAGATTTCCTTTTCTAATATCTAGATAACGATACTTGAGGCGGAGCTCTTCGTTAACTTCGTATGTGTCATCATTTAGTGTGAAGGGAGGAACTAGTGATTCAGATAGAAGTTCAAGATGCGATACCTCAATCTCGATCTCTCCTGTTACCATATTCTTATTGGCCATTCCTTCTACTCTAGGATGTACGATGCCCTCAATAGAGATTACAGATTCGTGTTTGAGATTACCTGCAAGTTTATGTAGATCTGCATTTTTATTGGGATCGAAAATTAGTTGTGTTATTCCGTAACGATCTCTTAGATCGACGAAAGTAAGGCCGCCAAGATCACGGCGTTTATGGACCCAACCGGATAGGGTGACAGTTTCACCTGCATGAGTTTTATTTAGATCTCCGCAACTATGTGTTCTTCTGTAGTCGTGCATTGTGTTCTCTTTCTCCTAAAACTAGCTTAGAGCGCTTGACCTATTTTCTGTAGAAGCGCTTTCCCATAGAGTATAAAGATGTGTTATAATACTTGAAAGAGGAACTTCTTCGGAATCTCTTGTCTCCATATTTTTTATCTGAAAAATACCTTTTTCGAGTTCCTGTTCTCCGATGATCACAGCATATGATGCTCTTTGCTCGCTTGCTTCTTGAAGTGCTTTTTGCATTTTCTGTGATTTAACGTACATCTCTGAAGGGACTTGCTTATGCCTCAGTTTAGAAAGGGCTTTAAAAGTAACTTTTTTAGCAGATTCTCCAAGAGGAACAAAGAAGATGAAAGGAGCTTTTTCTTCTCCAAACTTGCAGCCCTGTCCTTGCATGGTTGATAAGATCCTTTCAATACCTGTTGCATAACCAATTGAAGGAAGATCCTGGCCGCCAATATCTTTCATGAGACCATCGTAACGGCCTCCTGCTCCGATTGAATTTTGAGCGCCTAGCACGCTTGAGGTGACTTCAAACACAGTCATATTGTAGTAGTCGAGGCCTCTYACGAGTTGTGGGGCGAGAGTAAAAGAAATATCAAGTTCTTTAAGAATCTCCAGAACTTCATCAAAATGTTTTTTGCACTTAGGTGTCAAATAATCGCAAAGCAGCGGAGCTTCTTTGAGAAGCTCAATTTCTGTTTCGTCTTTGGTGTCTAAAATTCTAAGAGGGTTTTTCTCGAACCTTTGTTTAGAATCCTCTGAAAGAGAATCATAGTGGGGAGTTAGGAATTGGATGAGTGCATTTTTATAATTAGCACGAGATTCTTTATCTCCCACAGAGTTGATTAATACATTTAGGTTTTGAATTCCAAGTCTCTTATATATCTCACAAACAAAGTCGATGATTTCAACATCTTGATAGGGATCACTTCTTCCAATTGCTTCTACTCCAAATTGGTGAAATTGGCGAAATCTACCTGCTTGTGGTCTATCGTATCTGAAATAAGGACCTAGATACCATAACTTATGGTGGCTTCCAAGCTGTTGCATGTGATTTTCAATAAAAGCTCGTACAACGGGAGCCGTGCCTTCTGGCCTAAGGGACATGGATCTACCGGCTTTGTCTTCGAAGGTATACATTTCTTTTGAAACAATGTCAGAACTTCCACCCACAGATCTTACGAAAAGATCTGTTTTTTCAAATATAGGTGTTCGGATTTCTGAAAAACCGTAGTCGGAAGCGGCTTTTGTAATGACTTCTTCTACGTATTGCCACTTGGAAGAAGCCTTCCAAGCATCTTCTTCTTTAAGAGGCTTTGGGACAATATCAAATGTTCCCTTAGGTTGTGTGTATTTCATTCGAAATTCCTTATGCTTTTCCCTAATTAGTATAATGGGAAAATATAAAATGGCAAACTTAAGATCTTGCAGCAGTGTCGAGTATTTCTGAAATGGAGCAAATCCAGAGGTCAAGTGCACTGTTTTTTCCAATAGTAAAGTACTCTTCATGTAGCTGTTTTAAGATCTTAAAGAAAGGAACTGGATACCAATCTTCATCGCCATATTTTTTCAAGTAGAAGCCAAGTGAGTGCATTTCTCCTTCAGGATAGTGATTGATGGCTTGAATGAGTTTTTTTGCCTTTTTAAGATCGACTTTACTGGCCTTTTTTTGATTATCCTGGTGCAGAAAGTGATCTAAAATCCTGCGCCATGCATCTGAAAATTTTTCAGCGAATTTAGGATCGTCCGCAGGGTCCTCATCACGAATTTTGGTTAAAAGAATTCGTATTGCTTTTAGGTCTTGCCAAATCGTATCAACGCTCAAAACACCGGAAGATCCAGCGGCTTCAGGTATTAAATTATTAAAAAACTTTCTAACTATCCCGAGGCAGGCAATGAAAAATCTTCTTTTGCTTTTGTCATTCTCCTCGGGTAAAGAGCGGTAAACATTATCCGCATATTGTTTATAATTCTCGATTCTTTGAACTTTGAGCTTCTCGTCTTCGTCGGCCTTGATAGGCCTAACAGGTTTATTTAAATCATCCATTGTAGTATCATTCCCCTTATTTAGAAGGTTATATTTAACAATAACATTAGTTAATTCAAAATTTTAGTCTAGCGTCTTTTCGCTAAGATTTTGGACTTTTATAGTTCAAATAAAGCCAATAATATCAAATGTTATGTACTATTGGGCTTTTGTGGATTGGCTTAAAATGAGACTATTTTGTGGGTATCCTAAATTTTATTAAACCGGCTCCGCATACGGAACCGATTAAAGATCAGCAGAAAGTAGACAAAAGTTATAAATACTGGCGTTTTCGTATCTTCTATTCTATGTACATAGGATATGCATTTTTCTATTTCACAAGAAAAAGTTTTACATTTGCTATGCCATCTCTGATTACAGAGCTTGGTATGACAAAAACAGAGCTTGGGGTCTTAGGAAGTCTTCTCTACCTTTCATATGGTGTTAGTAAATTCGTAAGTGGTGTTCTCTCTGATAAATCAAATCCAAGGTTTATCATGGCAATGGGTCTTTTACTTACGGGTGTATTCAATATATGCTTTGGTTTCTCTAATTCCATCTGGCTTTTTGGACTCTTTTGGTGCTTGAACGGATGGTTCCAAGGATGGGGATGGCCCCCGTGCGCGCGACTTCTCACTCACTGGTATTCTCAAAAAGAAAGGGGCACCTGGTGGGGGTTCTGGAATAGCTCTCATAATATAGGCGGAGCTTTAATCCCGATTATCGTGGCGTATGCGATTGCCATGTTTGGATCATGGCGCTTTGGGATGTGGTTGCCAGGAGCGATGAGCATTGTTGCTTCATTATTCTTATTCAATCGCTTGAGAGACACCCCTCAATCTCTTGGTCTTCCTTCGATCGAAAAACATAGAAACGATTATCCGAGCAATTCCAAGTCAGAGTCTGAGGAAGAGCTTTCTGTAAGGGAACTTCTTGTAAAATATATTCTTAAAAATAAATTTATGTGGCTGCTTGCCATTTCCTACTTCTTTATATACATCATCAGAACAGCTATCAATGATTGGGGGCTGATGTACCTAAAAGAGGTAAAACAACTATCGTTCATTCAAGCAGGATACTGCATTGGCGCCTTTGAGGTAGGCGGTATTTTGGGGAGTCTTTCCGCTGGATGGGTTTCAGATAAAATGTTTGCCGGTAGAAGAGGACCTATCAATCTACTATTCACCTTTGGTTCGATATTATCACTCGTTGTCATGTGGATGTCGGAAGTAAATATGTTTGCAATACAACTGATTTCAATGAGCTTCATAGGGTTCTTTATCTTTGGCCCGCAAATGCTTATTGGTATGGCAGCAGCAGAGTTGTCGCATAAGAAAGCTGCCGGAACGGCGACAGGATTTGTTGGATGGATTGCATATTTTGGAGCGACAATAACCCTTACGGGTGGTGGTACAATCATCGATAAATACGGTTGGTCTGCTCTCTTTGGTACTCTTGTTGTTGGCGGGGTCATTGCTATGATTATTTTAGCACCTCTTTGGAACGCAAAATCTAGAAAGGAAGAACCTGCATAAAATACCTTCTGCTTTTTCTTGCGGAAGGTGTGATCACGTGCTATTTTAAGCCTTTTAAAATAGCTTTAAGATTTGTTGATGCCCTGGATTCCATTACATGTTCATTCACAGTTTTCAATACTTGACTCTACAGCTTCTGTAAAGGCTTTGGCCAAAAAAGCTAAAGAGCATTCCTTAAGCGCTTTAGCTCTTACAGATTTTTGTAATATGTATGGAGCCGTTGATTTTTTTAAAGCCTGCAAAGCAGAGGAAATCAAACCACTTATTGGTCTTGAAGCAATTGTTGCTCCTACATCACGTTTTGAGAAAAAACGTATTGGGGGAAGGACTGCAGGCTATTCCACAATTTTAATTGCAAAAGATGCAACGGGCTATCGTAATTTAAGTAAGCTGTCATCTAAGGCTTTTACTGAAGGGTTTTATTACACTCCGCGCATTGATAAAGAACTTCTTAAAGAGCATAAAGAAGGACTGATTTGTATTTGTGGAAGTGCACAAAGCGAGCTGTTCAGATCATTWSWAKRYKKWRAAGAWAAAANACTANTARWGMWGCANTWKMWTGGTNYMTGGATGTATTCAAGGATGATTTTTATCTAGAGCTTGAACGCTATTTCATGAGCGATCAAGACATGCATAAAGATAAAATCGATCAAGAGAGTTGGTATCATCAAAAGGCCCTTGATTATATAGAGAATCAAAAGAAGATAGGGAAAGTATACCTAGAGTCCGCAAGCAAGCTTTCAATCCCCGTTGTCGCAACAAATGCAATTCACTACATAGAAAGAGAAGATTTTAGAGCTCATGAAATTCTTATGAACGTACAGTCTGGAGAGCCTTGCGAAATCATAGAGAATGACGCCTTTGGAAACCCCAAGGGAAGAGTACTTAATCCAAAAAGGTCGGTAAAACTTTCACACGAGCACTACTTCAAATCAAGTGAAGCAATTGAAGAGCTTTTTTCGGATCTTCCAGAGGCTATAGAAAACACCCAAAGGGTTGCGGATAAATGCAACTTCGAAATTGACTTTACAAAACGTTTCTATCCAGTGTTCGTTCCACCGACACTCGAAAATAAAAAAGTTACTGATGAAGCTCGTCAAGAAGAAGCTGCGAACTACCTAAGACAGCTTTGCTTTGAAGGAATTGATATACGTTATAATGAAGAGAAACTTAACAACATAAAAGAAAAATATCCGGATAAAGATCCTATGCAAGTGGTTCATGATCGATTGAATCATGAACTTGAAATTATCATTTCAAAAGGGATGTGTGATTACCTTCTTATCGTTTACGATTTTATCGCTTGGGCAAAAGAAGAAGGAATCCCTGTTGGCCCTGGTCGAGGATCAGGAGCGGGCTCGATTATACTTTATCTGATTGGGATCACTGATATAGAGCCGTTAAGATTTAATCTGTTTTTTGAGAGGTTCATCAACCCAGAGCGTATTTCTTATCCTGATATCGATGTTGATATTTGCATGGATAGACGTTCTGAAGTAATAGAATACACTCTGAAAAAGTATGGAAAGGAGAAAATAGCTCAGATCATCACTTTTGGTACTATGAAAGCGAAGATGGCAATTAAGGATGTTGGTAGGGTCCTGAGTATCCCTCTTACGAAAGTTAATGCGATTGCTAAGTTGATTCCTGAAGATCCAAATATGACCCTAGAAAAAGCTCTTGATACAGACCCCGATCTTGTAAGAATGTATGAAAACGATGAAGATGCAAAACGCATCATAGATCTTGGAAAAAAGGTAGAGGGTTCGATACGAAATACAGGAATCCACGCTGCAGGCTTGATTATTTGCGGTGATCCATTAACGGATCATATTCCTGTCTGTAATGTTAAAGATTCAGGGATGCTTGCAACGCAGTATTCTATGAAGCCTGTGGAAGCTGTTGGTATGCTTAAGATAGACTTTTTGGGTCTTAAAACGCTGACATCGATCCAGAAGACTGTAGATAGTATTAAGAATTCTACAGGAAAAGAAATTGATTGGGTGAACTTGCCGCTCAATGATGAAAAGGCCTTTAATCTATTAAATCATGGTAAAACTCTCGGTGTATTCCAACTGGAATCTGCAGGAATGCAAGAGCTTGCTAAGAATCTTCACATTGATAAATTTGAAGAGATTATAGCGGTCGGTGCTTTATACAGGCCGGGTCCAATGGAGATGATCCCCTCGTTTATAAACAGAAAGCATGGCAAAGAGAAAATCGAATACGATCATCCTCTTTTGAAAGACATCTTGGCTGAAACCTACGGAATTATGGTTTACCAAGAACAGGTCATGCAAATCGCTCAAACTCTTGCTAATTACTCGCTCGGAGAAGGAGATCTTCTTAGAAAAGCGATGGGTAAAAAAGACAAAGACGAAATGGCAAGGCAAAGAGTGAAATTCCAAGCTGGAGCAAAAGAAAAGGGCATCGATGAGAAAGTAGCCCTCTCAATCTTTAATAAGATCGAGAAATTTGCTTCCTATGGATTCAACAAGTCCCATGCAACGGCTTATGGATTTTTGAGTTATGTCACAGCGTATTTAAAATCGAATTTCCCTAAAGAGTGGCTTGCAGCTCTTATGACCTGTGATATCGATGACCTTACGAAGGTTGCCAAGCATATACGAGAATCTCAAGCGATGGATATCGCGATACTTCCTCCAGATGTGAATGAATCAAAGTCTGAATTTGTTGCGACAGATAATGGAATACGTTTTGCTTTATCTGCAATTAAAGGAGTTGGAAAGGGTGTTGTAGAGTCCATCGTTCTTCAAAGGGAGCAAGCAGGCTCTTATACGGATCTCTACAACTTTGTGAAACGCATAGACACAAAGAAGATTGGAAAAAAAGTCATAGAGGTCTTGATTTCTGTAGGTGCATTTGATTTCACGGGATGGAAAAGGCAGCAGTTGCTTCTAGCTCTTGAGCCAATCTATGATTCTGTAATGCAAGAGCAGAAAGAGAAGTCGAAGGGCTTTATTGATATGTTCTCCCTTGTGGAAGATGAGAATTCCCATGGATTTCAAACGCCTCCAAAGGTGATTCACGAACAGCCTCAACTAGAAATCTTGAGCAAAGAGAAAGAGCTCCTTGGGTTTTTTGTTACCGGTCATCCCATGGATAACTATAAAGAAGAAATCAAAGATTTAGATTGTATATCCTTTCATGATCTAAAAGATGAAAAGGACAAAGCCGTTTGCAAAGTGGCTTTCATTCTAGAAACTTTGATGGTAAGAATTTCTAAAACCCAAAGAAAATTTGCAATTATGACTGTAAGCGATGGCATGGAGCGTTTTGAATTCCCTCTTTGGCCCGACCTTTTTGAAAAGCATGCAGAGCTTCTTATGGAGAATCAGCTGCTTTTTGCGGTTGTTCAGGTGACAAAAGATCAGGAAGACGTTTCTCTAAAGCCAAAATGGCTCGGAGATTTATCTTCTGTCGGAGAGGAGAGTAAGCAACAATTTGAAGAAGCTTATAAAAATGCTCTTGACTTTGCAAAACGAGATAAAAGAAAATCATCATCAAAAGACAGCACTAAGATAACTCCTGAAAAGAAGAAAGAAATGGCCGAGAAAAATTTAAAGTTGTTGATACAGCTGAATATCGATTCAATGAAACAAAGTCATATACTGCAACTCAAAAAGTTATTCCTTGAATTTCCCGGGCATATCTCAATTGTCATGCAATTTAAGGACAGCCATGAGAATCCTGTAGCTGATCTTCTTGTTCATACAAGTTGGGGAGTACGCTATGATGGGCAACTGGAATCGCTTTTAAAAAAGCTTTCTTACATTAAGAATCTTCAGCTGACAAGCATATCTTAGAGTGGCTAAAAASGTGTGCGTTGACAAATTCGTCTCATTTTATTAGTTTAATACCCCAAATTATGTTAAAGTAGACCTATTATGAAAGCAATTACCCTTCTTATCTCAACCATCCTTGTATTTTCGTCTAGCATGCTTCTTAGCAAACAAGAAACCGCTATAAAGACGAAAAGAGCGTCTGATTATTATCAGGGCATTTTAAATGCCAATCAAAACAAGAAGTGGATTGTTGTACTACGAGAGTCCAAAAAACTTGTATCTGGATTTCCAGATTCTCCTTTTGTTTCTGAAGCCTATTTCTACCAAGGTGTGGCCTTTTTTGAAATAGCTGACTATGACTTTTCAAATGATGCATTTTCGAAGTATTTAAGAAATGAAACAACACCGAAGTTTTTTGAAGAGGCAATTGAGTATAAGTATAAAATTGCTGACAAATATTTTGAGGGTGCAAAAAGGCATTTTCTAGGATTAAAGAAGCTTCCTCGTATTCTTCCTGCCAAAGATGAAGCCTTAGATATCTATGAGGAAATTATTACGACTCTTCCAAGGCATGATTTGACTGCGAAGTCATTATATAAAAAAGGTCTACTTCTTTATGAATTCAGCGACTTCAAGCTAAGTGTAGAAGCTTTTCAAACTCTGATACGCCGCTTTCCAAAACATCATCTAGCTCCAGAAGGATACATTGGAATCCAAAAAGTATATTTGAAGCAATCGAGACAAGAATTTCCAGATCCAGATGTGCTAGAGCTTGCTGAGATTAACCTCGAAAGGTTTAAAAGAAGTTTTCCAGGGGAACCTCGAATCAATACCGTTGACATGATGCTTATCGAAATGAAAGATCATTTTGCAAAGGATCTTTTTGAGATAGGAAATTTCTATGAAAGGACAAAGAAAGAAGATGCCGCAGCGATCTATTATACCAAAATTCTTGCAAAATACCCCGGTTCAACTTACGCCAAAAAATCTAAAAAGCATCTTGTGAGACTAGATCACAAGAAAATGAAAAAACCCAAGAAAGTAAGCAAACCTAAAAAAATAAAAAAACCTAAAAAATCAAAGAGCGCCAAAGTCAAGAAATGAAGAGAATTCTATTTCTAGGATTTTTTTTGCTAATATTTCTTCTTACTTCTTGCGGATATCGGGTTTCAAACACCTCATTATACAAAGAGAGACAGACGCTTGGAATTCCCTTTATTCAAGGGGATTTGGACGGAAGGCTTACATCGAGTCTTATTCGTTCCATTAGCTCTTCTACAGGTCTTAAATATGTTCAATCAGATCCTGATGTAATCTTGAAAGCTGAAATCACAAGTAAGGTGTTTCATACGATCGGGTATCAATATGACGTAAGAGATTCAAATGAAGACCTCATCAATAGGCTCGTACCAAATGAAGGTAGATGGGTTGTGAAAGTAAAGCTACAGCTTATCGATGCATATTCAAACGAAGTACTGCACGGCCCCTTTGAAGTAGAGGCTTCGAGTGATTTCGATTTTGTAAATTTTGATGCCTTTCATGATCTTACCTTTGTTGATCAAGCTGGAGCGACACGTTCTGTACTTCAATTTTCCCTTGGTCAGCTTGATGCAAGAGAAGGAGCCACAGACACTGCACTTATTGTTGCTTACAAAAACTTAGCCACTAAAATTACAAGAGGGCTAGAAAATCTCTAGCTTTTTTTGTGTCTTTGAAATGAGTAAATAAAGTAAAACATACTCGTAAAATCTTAAAGATAGGCTACATATTGATGAGCGAGCAAGTTATATTTAAAGCGGAACTTGAGCATTTGCCAAAGATGCTCGGCTGGGTTCGTGAAAAGCTCTGTGCAGTTGTAGTATCTTCTTCTGAAAGAAATAAGTTCGAAGTAGCTTCAGAAGAAATCCTTGTGAACGTTATTAATTATGCTTACGAAGAAGGTCATGGCCGTTTAGAAATGATATGGTGTAATAGAAAAAATAATATAGCTCTTACAGTTGTTGATTTTGGAAAGCCTTTTAATCCACTTGATAGAGAGAAAAGAGTAATTAAATCACTTTCTCTCGAGTTTCAAGAGGAAGGTGGCCTTGGGATTTTTCTTGTTAAGAAGCTCGTCGATAAAATCGAATATGAATATGTAGAGGGTGCAAATCGTTTTACGATCAGTAAAAGGATTTAGGCACCAGACTTATCAATAGAAGAAATGATCGCTTCTGTATCTATAACTTCTGATAGAAAATGCCTTAGTATTTTTAGAACAAATTTTGGTGTATTGTAGATACCAGACGTTGAGAATACAAGTTCCAAATGAGGCTTAGATGAGTTCATAAGAGCAATCAATGTGAGTGTACAAGGGATTTCATCAATTACCTGAGGAACGATCCAAACGACGAACTGATGGTTAAAAAGAGTTACCTTATCAGCCGTTTCGATCACGTGAAAATAGTGAGGAAAATGATCTTGATCTTCTTCGACTTCAAAATCCTCTTGATTTAAGAGGCCAAGCTGATCAAGTAATTTTAGATCAGCATCAATGATACCATCTGGGATCCAGATGTTTAAATCCTTAATAAACTCATTATACGCTTCTTCGAGCTGTATGGGATTTACCATTAATTGTCCTCCAAAAAACAAATAGGCAAGAGGTAAGATAGTTTCTTCATTCCTCTTATATTTGTAATTAGACGAGATAGATTTTTTTTTAAAGGAGTCTTTTTGTATTTTTTTTG
>NVUU01000022.1 GCA_002402025.1 Candidatus Aerophobota bacterium | reverse complement strand
TATGAGCACTTTCATGGTGATACAGGGAGAGGTCTTGGGGCCTCGCATCAGACGGGCTGGTCAGGCCTTGTTGCAAGTCTTATTGATGAATGGTTTAAATAAAAGAGACTGCATGTGCAGCCTCTTTTATTCCGGTAGACCTTATGGAAGTCTTTTGAAGATCTCTCTTACAAAAGATGGAACCATCGCTTTAAAGATACGATCTGCAAATATATCGGGAACTTTAGGAGTGTCTGTTTCATCAATGATCTTATTGATTATATCGATAACACACTTTTCTTTTTCCGCTTTTTCAAGATAGGGGAAAGAGCCCATGAACTCTACTGAAGATCTTATAGTGACCATTAGATCAGACCAAGTAAATCCATCTGCGTAAACTTCCTTCATTTTCTCAACAAACTCAAAAAGTCTTTCACCTGTTGGTTTTTCAGACTCTTCTGTTGGAACCATGATAAATTTCCCTTCAAGCACTGTTTCGAGAAGGTCGATTAAAGGTGGCATCATTGCTTTGAAAATAGGGTCTGTGAAGTGATCAGGTAGGTATGGAGTATCTGTGATATCAATGAAGTGATTCATTACAGTCATTACATTACCTTTGATCTCATCAGGTGTAAGATTTTGGTTTTCGATGACAAAATCGAGTGTTTGACCAACGATTTCACCAAGGTCTTTCCATTGGAAACCATCTGAAAATACTTCTTTTAGGGCTACAGCCTTTTGCTTAAGWNTSSTCYTCTGKAAMARCWGNARCCGYTANCWWSWGYAGGYWCWTCYATAWCAACAGMANGTNNYTCTRSWACAACAGAACCGTYAACAACAGCARGCACATCCRTATCAACAGMAGTCTCTACTACAACAGAATGCTCCTCTGGAACAACAGAATTGTCAACAACAGTGGGTTCTTCTGTATTAATAGAAGGCTCTACTACAACAGTATGTGCTTCTGTAACAACAGAACCGTCAAGAACAGCAGGTGTTGCCTCTTCATCTGCCAAAGCTATGAAATGCTCAAAATGCGATGTAGGTACGTTTTCCATTTGGATATCTTGCGGAGGTAGGTCTAACATATTTGTTACCTTTGTTAAGGTTTATAATTCAGAATGATTTCCTTTCTATTTTGGAAAATCACTGCCAATAATTCAAACAACAAAGGTTTATTTCAAGAAAATTATGATAATAAGAAAGATTTTTAATTGATAGTGCCTCCAGGAGGCGCTGGAGGTGCATTATTACTAATATCCAAGTTTTTCAAAAATAAGATCGACCGTTGGACCTGTGATAGATTTAAAAATGGGATCAATAAAAGTGTCTGGAAGATAGGGTGTATCTGTTGAATCAATGATACCATGGACAATCTCCACAACAGAACTTTTCTTCTTTTCAAGAGTAAGCCCTGGAAATCCAGAAACAAACTCGATGGTATGTCTGGTGATAACAGAGAGATCTGTCCATTGGAAACCATCTGTAAAGGCTTCCTTTGTTTTAGCGATATAGTCCTTAAAGGTATGAGAATTGGGGACTTCACCAGATAGTGCTGGAATGAGTTGAAATTGTCCATTGCTTGCCTTTGTAACAATATCAACAATTGGTGGAATCATAGATTTGAAAAGAGGGTCTGTATAACTATCTGGGAGGTGGGGAGTGTCTGTTAAATCGACAACGTGAGAGAGAATAGAGAGGATTTTCTCCTTTTGTTCATCAACAGTAAGATCTTGGTTTTTTTGAACAAACTCAAAACTTGAACGAATCATACTTACAAAATCTGACCATTGGAACCCATCTGAAAATATTCCGAGAATCTCTTTTGCATAAGTATAAGTGTCTTCTTCTTTTGCTTTAGTAATTTTAAGTCTTTGATCTCCTATTGCAGCTTCTGCAATAATTTGTTCAATTTCAGTTTTTGGTCCCTGAAATTGTTCAGGAGGTAGATCTAACATATTTACTTCTCGTGTTAGGTTTAGGAAGGATATGCCATCATTCGATCAAGGAGGGGTTTTAATTCAAGTAARAAATACCTATTTTAAAAGAAAGTCTAATTTGTTTTGGTATTCGTTATGATGCATCAGGGTGTTATGCGTACCTTCGTCGATTGTTGTTAGTTCAACTTCTGTACGATTTTTTGCAAGAGAATGCAGTTTGACACTATTACTATAGGGAATCAGTTTATCTTTTGTTCCATGAAAGATATGGATGGGAGTTTTTACAGATTGTATCCACTCATATGTTTTGAGGGGGTATTTAACGAGTGAGCTCACAAGAGATTTTGGGAGAAAGGGAAATTGTCCAGGAGCAAGGTCTGAAATGCTTGTATATGGAGCTTCAAGGATAAGCATTTTTACTTTATGTTTTGATGCAACATAAGTTGCGATGCTTGTGCCAAGGGATCTCCCATATAAGATGATGTCTGCTGGTTTGTATTGCTCTGCCGCATATTTGTAGACATTGATAGCATCAGACAAAAGATAGCTTTGGGTGAGTTTTCCACGACTTTTGCCAAAGGATCGATAGTCCATGATAAGAAGATCATACCCTCTTTCGATAAAATCATCTGTGAACTCACTCCAGTAGCCTGCGAGGTTGCTGCCCCTGCCATGGTAGTATAAGACAAGTCCCTTGGGCTTTTCTTTTGTCTTATAGTGTAGTGCGTGGATTTTCCCACCATCTTTGCCATCAAGGTAAATTTCTTCAAATTCGTGCTTGGAGGAGAACTTGTAATCTTGAGATAGAGGGACTGCCATAAATAATATGGCGTCCTGGTTGTTATAGATTTTTACAAACATAAAACCAAGGCATCCACAAACAAGAAGGGCAGAGGTTAAGATGATTTTTTTTACTACTCTTTTCATACGACGTCCTATTGTCAGGCAAGGAGAGTATAAAATAATTCCGAATTTAGTATTAACATATTTTTTATTGTTTGACGCAATAAAATCTTCACTGATAGGATTGACCGATTGAATCTCTAGGAGGAATTATGAAGTCACGTATAAAATCGCTATGCGGCATTTTTATTTTAGTTGTCGTGCTTTTCGCAGGATGTGAGAAGGTTTCTGGAAAGACACCTCAGAAAAAAGATGAGTGCATAGGTAGTTTCAAAAATGGACTAAGCTATTATATTAAAGAAAATCCTTACGACCAAAAGAAAGCCTCTTTAAGACTCGTAGTTAGAGTAGGTTCCCTTCAGGAAGAAGAATCAGAAAGGGGTCTTGCTCACTTTTTAGAGCATATGGTCTTTAGAGGATCTGATACTTATTCAGATTATGAGGTGGTGGACTTTCTAGAGTCTATTGGTGCTTCATTTGGTGCTGACACCAATGCCTATACAGGTTTTGATCAAACTGTATATATGTTCGAGGTTCCTCTTACAAAAGAGGGGTCTCTTGAAAAAGCTGTCTCTATGCTTTCTGAATTTGCAATGAAGGCAAATATCGATGATGAACTTGTTCAAAAAGAGAAAAAAGTTGTCTTGGATGAGCTCCGTATGCGTACGAACTCATCACAAGGAAGAACAGCAAATAAAATTTTTGAAACACTTCTTGAGCATACAAAATATGGAAACAGGCTACCAGCAGGGCTTGATGAAGTCGTTGAAGGTGCATCAGCTGATCAGATACGTGCATTCTATGAGAAATGGTACAGGCCAGAAAACATGGCACTTGTTGCTGTTGGAGATTTTTCCAAGGAAGAGGTTGTTGGATATCTTAATAAATATTTTAAAACTCTTCCAAAGTCTAAACAAAAAAATATACCAGTTGTTCCCAAGATCAATGATTATGAAGAGAATTTTGTGAATGTAATCAAAGATCCAGAGACGATGGGAAATTCTTTCTTTATCGCGCAGTTCAATGAGAGCAATAAAGGAATTACCGAAGCGGATCTTTTGGAAAATGTTAAAGATCAGCTTTTATTCTCTATGGAGAATAGAAGGCTATCCAATCTTGCTCAGGAAGCAAATTCTCCTTTTAAAATGGCAGGGTTTGCATCATCTAGGTTTAACTACCACAGCAGTCTGTATTACAATTACTGTGTTGCGTGGGATGAAGATCCTCTTAAGGCATTTAACCAGATTTTAATTGAAAGAAAGAAGTTTGAAACAACAGTGTTTACTCCGAAAGAGTACGATCTTGCTCTTGCGACATCAAGATCCAATCTAAAGGTAGCTATTGAGAATGCAGATAAACAAAAGAATCCAGCATATGTAAACGCATATATGAGTCACTTTCTTTTTGGAGAGACTCTCATAAGTTTTGAAGATGAAGCAAAGCTTGAGTTGAAACTTCTTGATAGTATCTCTTTGAATGACATCAATAAGAGAAAAGATTTCTTTGCAAAATCTACGAACAAAGGTGTTCTATATATCCCACCTCAGGCAGATACAACACTTATTAAAGAGGACATTGAAATTTCTCTTAACAACTATGATTCGATCATTGTGAAAGCAGAATCTGAAAAACCGTTAAAAGAAATTTCCCTTGATTCTCCGTTCAAGAAAGGTTTTGTAGTTTCAAGAGAGGATTATAAGAGCTCTTGTCTCTCGAAGATTGTACTTAGCAATGGAGTTACGGTATATTTTGAGAAGACAGATCTTAAAGAGAATCTTTTCTCTTTGAAGATGAAGGCAAAAAATGGTCTGACTTCTTTTTCTGAAGAAGAGCTGATATCTGCTGCTAATGCTACTACCTACTCTCAGAAATCCGGACTTTCAGGTCTTACTGCTGTGGAGCTTGGAGATGCTCTTGCTGGGAAGACAGTATCTTTAAATTACAATCTTTCATTCACAGAAAGAGTGCTTCAAGGTTCTTCAAACAATGAAGATATGGCGTATCTTTTTAAAATGATTCAGTCTGTGTTTTCAGACCTATATTTTAGAGATGAGAGCTGGAATCAGCAAGTGAAGATGTATGATGAAAAGCAAATAGCGAAGAAGAATAACCCAGACTATCTCTTTGTGGAGTCTATCCCGAGATTTAACTACTCAGATCATTACTTCTATAGAGAGTTTGAAACAGCGGAGTTAAATCAAAATACTTCTGAAAAAGCCATTAGAATGGCTTTTGAGAATCCAGAGGAATTTACAATGATCATCGCTGGGGACTTTGATGAGGAAAAGCTCATAGAGAACTTGGAGACATATATTGGATCTATCCCAAGTACAGAAAAGAGTTTCCCAGAACCGAGATTTTCTGAGTTTACAATCCCAGATGGAATGCATGAAAAAGTGTTTAAAATGGGAATTGGGAGGGAAGCAAGCGTTGTGACGAACTTCCCTATTAACTTTGGGAACTATGATCATACATTTAGGGACTTTATCAAGATCATGGTATTTCAAGACGCTCTTAAGACCAAGTTACAAAAGGTTCTAAGAAGAGAGCATGGGGAGACTTATGGTGTTCATGCAAATGTACAGTTTCCATTCTATCCAAGAATGGACTCATCCATCTTAACGATCTTTTTCCCAACAGCTCCTGATAAGGTAGAGGAGATGAAAGGGWKWRWGSWKRCRGWRRWSRRRRAACTCTACAGCGAGCCATTAACACAAGAAGAGATAGATACATCTTTTGGGATCTACAAAGAGGCGAAAAGAAAGTCTCTTCTTTCAAATGATGGAAGGATCCAAAGAATTGAGGGACATCTTATTTTCAATTTGATACCTGATGTATATTCCAAAATCGAGGATTATGAGGATGAGTTCAAGCAGGAAGCTTTTAACAAAGAGGTCCTGAAGGTAATAGACCTTGAGAATCGGATATTCCATATCAAGGTGCCAGAGTCATCTGAGTACAAGTAAATGAAAAAGGGAGCTTTTAAAAGCTCCCTTTTTTTATAGGACAATAAAACCGAGTTGTTTCATGACGTTGATCTCATTCCACATCTCAGAGATCAAGAGTATTTTTTCATCACTTATGGTGAAGACCGTGATGAATTTTAAGTGAACAGGCTTGTTTGTTGGAGCGATCCCCATAAAGTCACCTTTTTGGATACCTGAGATGGTGGCTTGCACCATGACTTTATTCCCTTCAGCAAGGAGGCTCGAAACCTTTAGATCAAAGTCTGGAAGAGCCTTGTGAAGAGCGTTCACTCTCACCTTGAGGTTTTTGCTCATTTCGGTAAATTTGCTGTATGAGGTTTCTACGACCTCACCGAAGTTTATTACCTTATAGTTATGGGAAAGAAGCTCAGAGATCATGGAAGTGTCATTTCTTTTGATAGCCGTCAAAAAGTCCATGACGAGTTCTTTGTTATTCTCGTAGGCAGGATCTGATTTTCCAGAGCTTCGCGGGCTAAAAATCTTATCCTCACGTGTCTCGTATCCACCGATCTCGCTAATTTCCTGCGAGAAGCAAGGGACTAAGCCTAAGCAGGTGAGGAAGATAAGGGGTTTAAGCCAGTTAGTCGTCTTCATAAATATGACCTAAATGTGAAAAAWTGCATAGGATTCAACTCATACTATAGGGACRCCTTTTYTTCCTATAGATTNAGCAAATCGGGCTTTTCGGTCAATTTCAAATAAAGATTATGTGTTTTTCTTGCAATATTGAACCATCGAGGTTTTTGGCTGAAAAATTAAAAAAATGAATATACCATTTTTGCCAAAATTTACCTAATATGTATAGTTACTTTTTTAATTAAAATAGTAGCTATATACTAATCGAAATAATTAGAATAAACATAATTTTAATCTATGTTTTTAGTTAATTTTAATTTTTATTTGATATATAATAGATATTTTAAAAATAAATAAAGTTATACTATGGCAACTACAAATATTTCTCCTACAGGGCCAGTCTTAAGGTCTCCTGAGACACCAGAGAAGGATACTTCACTCGAGAAGAAGTATACTTTTTATGTGTATGAAGAGGCGAGCTCCATCGGCAATATTATCTACAACATGTTTAGAGCTGTTGGAAATCTTTTTGTTTGGGTAGGAAATTCATGGAACGAAAGTAAAGCCATGAAAAGCCTCAAGGAAAAAGAAGTTGAAGATGTTACGAAAACCCCTCCAGAAGTTGCAAAGAAAACAGTAAAATTTGCTGAGCAGTTAGAACATGACACTCCTGTTAAGGGAGCGCCTTCAGATGCGCTGCCAAAGCGAGCTTCAAGAAAAAGCGGAGAGGAAGTTTGTGTTGATTCATTAAAAGGCTCAACAAGTGCTCTTCGGGATGCAACAAGAGCTTTAGAAACAGCAGCAAGCGATGTTGCAGAGCAAATGGACGCACTTGCAACAGAAGAAGTTAAACTTGACATAGTCAAAGATCAGCTAGAAGAAAGAGGTTTTAGCGAGAAAGATTTGGATCTACTTGGGCAATTAAGTAATCAGCAGCTGATTCAGCCTATCAAAGAAAGAGTTACGGCTCTTATAGAACATGATGCAGAAAGAATCACTTTGCGTATTGCAAAGAAACTTGGAAGAGCTCCAGAAGAGCGCGAGATAAATCTTGTTTTTGAGAAAATGTTTAATGATAAGGCGGCACTTCTCCTAACGCAGCATCAAAGGCAGAGCTTTGAGCAGCTCCTAAGCAATACAGATGAGAAGAATAAAGGCATACAGAAGGAGCTTGCAGCAGTTGGCTGTGCATCTATTAAAGATCATAAGATGGCCGCGCTCTCAGGTGTTTTAATGGGTGTTGGTGTGACAATAGCAACCTCTTATCTTGCATCTTATCTAACAACTTGTGTAACAACTCCTGTTGCTGCTTGGCTGAAAGATCCAAGTTTTAGTTATGTAGGAGGTGCTATAAGAGGCGTTCTTCCAGAAACTACAGCAGACTGGGTAATTGGCAGTGTTAAAGGTTTTGAGTTTACAAGAACAAAGGCAGCTTATGAAGCTGTAAAAGGCRCTGTTTCYTATGTRACACCTGAYTTTATTGAGAACTTATTTACATATACACCAAGCAAAGCCGCTTTAGAGCTTGCTAAACAGAGCCTAACACAGAGCATGCGTGCCCATGGCCCACTTACAGAAGAAGCTGCAATTGCGCTTGAAAGAGTGACAAGAGAAAAACTCCTTGCGAGCTCTCCTTGGTAYCACACGGCGTGTGATAAGGCGCTAAACGCTCTTGGAATGCTTGCAACAGCAAGAAAGTTAAAAAACTGGGGTAAAATTGCTGCGGTTGGCGCTTTTGTGATCCCGCAGGCAATAGGTACAAAAAAAGGTATTGCTCTTGATCTACTACTTGCACCTCAAGCTGTAGCAATAATTTCAAGAGGCGTTTCTGGATATGAAAAAGACCCACTTTATGCGATAGATAAAGAAGATGACTTTGTTGTAAGAGATATCATTACAAAAAGAGTTGAAAAGGCGCAGCAAGCTGCCGTTTCTGCTGTGATTCCTTCAAAATCCAGGCTAACGGGTGAAACCACAGCCGGAAGAAAAACTTATGACAAAACCTACGGTTTTGCAAAAGTTGCGACAACAGTGTTTCTAGGTATATCACTTGTACCAACATTTGCGCCGTATGCGCTTCCGTTGTCTTTGGCTTTTGGAGCAGGGGTTACATATCTTAATCCTCAGTCAGCTTAGGAAGTGATGACTGCTTATAAGACAAAGTATTTATTTTTAATTTTATATAACAATGAAAGATAATAAAAATGGTTTGCCAAAGAAATATATCTGGAACAACATCGGAGCCCGATAGGTTTCATTATTCATTTAGAAGAGGTGCTGTAACGGCGGCTACTAAGTGTATTACAACGAACCTAAGAGGGCGCAGGGTTGGCGCTCAGGTCGTAGGTTCACACGCTAGGACGCAACATAACAAAGATACTGTTGCGAAACAATTCACAGGCGACAAGCTTGCAGCAGTTGGCAGCGCATCTATTAAAGATCATAAGCTGGCAGCGCTTTCAGGTGTTTTAATGGGTGTTGGTGYRACARTWGCAAYCTCWTATMYWGCATCTTAYCTAACAASTTGTGTAACAAYTCCTGTTGCTKCTTGGYTGAAAGATCCAAGTTTTARTTATGTAGGARGTKCWATAAGAGGCRTTCTTCCARRRACTACAGCAGACTGGGTAATWGGYRGTGTTAAAGGTTTWGARTTTACAAGAACAAARGCAGCTTATGAAGCTGTAAAAGGCRCTGTTTCYTATGTRACACCTGAYTTTATTGAGAACTTATTTACATATACACCAAGCRAAGCSGCTTTAGARCTKGCTAAACAGAGYCTMACACAGAGCATGCRTGCCMATGGCCCACTTACAGAAGAAGCTGCAATTGCGCTTGAAAGAGTGACAAGAGAAAAATTCCTTGCGAGTGCTCCTTGGTATCACACGGCGTGTGATAAGGCGCTAAATGGTCTTGGAATGCTTGCAACAGCAAAAAAAATAAAGAGATGGGGTAAACATGCTTCAGTTGGCGCTGTTCTGATCCCACGGGTGATAGGTTTAAAAAAAGGTGTTGCTCTTGATCTACTGTTTGTTCCTCTAACTGTAGCAACAATTTCAAAAGGCGTTTCTGAGTTTGCAAAAGACCCACTTCATGCGATAGATAAAGAAGACGACCTTGTTGTAAAAGATATCATTACAAAAAAAGCGGAAAAGGTGCAGCAAGTTGTTGTTTCAGCTGTGATTCCTTCAAAATCCAAACTAACAGGTGAAACCACAGCTGGCAGGAAGATTTATAACAAGGCCTACGACTTTGCAAAAACTGCGACAACAGCGTTTCTATGTACATCACTTATACCAACATTAGCGCCGTATGCGCTTCCGTTGTCTTTGGCTTTTGGGGCAGGGGTTACCTATCTTAAGCCACAGTCAGCTTAGGAAGTGAATACAACTCGAATTCATAATATTTATTTTAATTCAACGAGATGAGTAAAGTTAAATGTTTAATTTGACTATAAGCGATATAATTAAAAATTTAATGACTTCGTATAAAGATTTTAATTAACAATCATGTTATAATATTAATTTAATATAGCAAAAATAGATTAATAAAGGTGATAAAAATGAATTTCCTTACCCGAAAAACGGTTCCTGGAACAACAAAAGAATACCCTAAAGATCATAATCCAAGTAGCAGAAGAGATGTATTGGCAACTGTTAGAAACATGGGTTCTAAGTATGTTACAACGACTTTCCGTGGACGCGAAGTTAATACGAGAGCCATGGGTCCATACGCAAGGACGCAAGGTAACGTTAAGCATGCTGTTGCGAAACAATTCCCAAAAAGTAGCAGCTTTGCAAATGCTGCAAAATTCACAGCAAAAGCTGCCGTTGTAGTACTCGGAGTAGCCTTAGCATTAAAAGGTGCTGAAGTTCTTTACAATGCAACGGATATGCCAAGCATAAGCAAAGCGTTTGAATCTATTCGTTTAAGTTCAATACCAGAAAGTGTGTCAACGTTTGCAAGTGACGCATATACCTTGGCTACTGACAACTCATTAACAAGAGGCGTGTCAGATGCTGTGTCAGGTACTTTCAATGCGGTTGATCAGTATTTACTTCCTCCAGTTGTCTCTAAAAGTATTAAAATGGTAGCAAATACAGTGCTTCATCCAATTGAATCTGCAACAGGAGCAATTGATATGGCCTTAGATAATCCTGTAGCAAGAGGAATAGGTTACGTTGGCAGTGGCGTTTACAATATAGTTGATAACCCGGTTACAAGGTTCGCTTGTAATTGGACCGTTGTTCCAGCATATGATCTTACAACATTTTTAGTAGATGGCGGTCTGAATCTTGGATGGTCAGCTACAAAAGGAATAGCAAATATTGGTTGGTCAATTACAAAAGGAACAGCAAATTTTACATGGGATAACCCAGTATTAAACTTTGGAAAAAGCATGGTATCAGGAACTGCTTCGTTTATAGCAGAGACCTTTGTTCCTCCCGGACTAAGAAACCCATTTTCTTCTCTATAAAACATTGTTATTGAAGTTTGTGAAACAGTGAAAGTATCAGGAATCAAACTCTTAATAGAAGGAAATGGCTAAGTCTTTAGAGAAGGTGATCGTATCGTTTTTGATAAAGCAGCAGGTCCAATAAAAGTATAAAAACTACCCCCCACAATCCCTCTAAAAAGCCTCGGGTTTAAACTCGAGGTTTTTTTTNATTTTGGTGTCTTTCCAAAGAGTGATTTCAGCCCGCCAAAGGAGTTGCTGCCACCACCGCCTGGCTGCAGAGCCTCTTTAAAGAGGTTTTGAAGCTTCTTTTGGAGCACATCTTTCATCATTTCATTGATGATAAGGCTTGTGAGCTGATTGGAGGGAATGCCGCCCTCTGAGCTTAGATTGTGGAATTCCATTTTTCGGATAGGTTTGAGTCTTTTTACCTTCTGATTGCCTTGTCTAAAGACCATGTCTACGTTGAGGTTATTTATCACAAGACGCTTGATAAGCACCCTTGTTTTAGACGTGTCTTCGGAGCTACTCGGGTCTGATTTAGAGCTTGAGTTGATGTTATTCATAATCGTTGTCCAATTGCTCTTTGTATCAAAGGCTTTTTCGAACTCAAGACCAAGATAAACATTGGATAGGATAATTTCATCAATAACAACATCGTCTTTGAAATAGTTGCCAAGTGGCGCTTTTGCAATGGTTTTTTTTACTTTTAATGCCTTTGGAATTAAAGAGCCTTCTGGATTGCTTATCACAAAATCATAAACACCGATTTTTTTAGGTAATAAACTGAGATGACCAATCGTAACTTTAACTTTCGCTACTTTACTGAAACGTTTTGCTATCATCCCAGGTACGTAGTTCCATCCAAAAAATCCAAATGCGAAAATAACGATGATTACTGCAATGAGTATGCCCCATAACTTTTTCATAATAGCTCTGTCTCTCTTCTTTATTTCCTCTTACTATAGGAACTATTAAATCTCACTAAAAAATTATTTATTTTGTTTTTAGGTATTGACTTCATGATATCGTAATATTAATAAGAGATTTGGGGATATTCTATATTAGGTGTTTGTGGGTAATAAACAGAAGTTTCAGTTCTTCTTTGATTTTTTTAAGAAAAAATCAGCTTTAAACTATATCTATTTTGGGTTCTTTGCTCTTTGCCTTTTGTCGCTAAACATCTACCACTTAATATCAATACCATCTGGTATTTGGGCAGCGAAATTTTTTTTTATTGCCTACGGCATAGGTGAAACCTTCATTGAAATTTCTCTGTTTGTCCTTGTTGCGATGCTTCTCCGAGAGTACACAAAAAGATTCATCTACTATTTATATATCGGCTTTACCTTTATCTTTTTGTTTGCTCAAGTAATTGAATTCTTACTTGTTAAAATCATGGATATCTCCATGATGGAAGCTTTTGATGTGGCTTTTGGCGCTGATTTTGCAAACTTTATTGAACTACTGTATCTATCAGATATTGGGATAGGCGTTTGGATCGGAATCTTTGTTACTGCTTTTATATTCCCAATTCTTGGAATAGTGCTCTACAAGCTATCAAGTAGCCTTGTGAAGAAAAAGCCTATAACGTTCAAACAGCGTTACTTGTTCCACTCTCTTATCATACTGCCGGTACTTCTTCTTACAATTGATCTATCGCTATCATCCAAAGTAATTTGTACGGAATTTGGAAAATTTAAAAGAGCACTTCCTTGGAAACGCACTTTTCTCAACGAAAAAGCAGAATCAATAAAGCTTGCGAGCCCGATTAAACATAAGCAAGACCAAGCTCTTATCATAAAAGAGTTGGATAAGCAAAATATCGAAAAAGGATTTAAGCCAAACATCTATTTATTTGTTGCAGAGAGTTTAAGAGAAGACTTTATCACGCCGATATCTGCACCGAATCTTTCCGAGTTTAAACGTGAGGGGATTTCCTCGACAGTGTCACTATCAAACGCAAATAGTACGAATTTCTCATGGTTTTCGATTTTTCATTCCCAGTATCCCTTTTACTGGGCATATAGAGAAAATCATAGATGGAAAGATGGTTCTCTTCCATTAAACGTTCTTAAAAAGATGGGGTATAAAATCCATGTATACGCATCAGCTCAGCTTAAATATTACAAGCTTAATGAAGTCATTCTTGGGAAAGACCAGAAACTTACAACAACTTTTAAAGACTTTACTCACTATGGCGATAAGCCTGCTTGGGAGAGTGATGAACAAACGATCAATGCCTTTATGGATGATTTTGAAAATCATCACACAAAGGAAGGAAATGTATACATCATCTTCCTAGACTCCACGCATTTTAACTATTCCTGGCCAGATAGTTTTCCAGAAAAGTTTCAACCATCAAATGATTTGAATTGGAGCCACAGGCTCTCGAACAACCCACTTAAGCTTATTGAGGTTAAAAATCGTTATCGTAACGCGATTGCTTATGTAGACAGCCTGTTTGCAAAATGCATGAATCTGATCAAGAAAAAGAACATGTATGAGGATYCTGTTATTGTTTTTACAGGGGATCATGGGGAAGAGTTCAAAGAAGAAGGAAAACTATTCCATGCATCAAACTTAAATATGGTGCAGACCTCTGTGCCTATATACTACAAACTTGGATCAAGAAAATATGAGGGCGAGAAAAAATTAAGGCTCAGCTCACATGTAGATATTTTCCCAACGATCATCCATCATGTAGACGAGTCGGAAAGATTTATAAAATATTTTGATGGTCATTCCATTATGTCAAAGGATATCCCGCAGTTTACCTATGTTGCGAGATATAATTCCTGCAATCATCCCTACGAGTTCTATCTTCATAATGGATTTGAGCACATCGTGTTCAGATTCTCTCGAGAAAGAAATGTTTTCCACAGCAAGTCATTAAAAATACTTGGTTTGCATCAAGGACTCAACACGATCAATATCACGAAAGATGAGACTTTAAGCCGCTTTTCTCGGCAGTTGAATACGGTCTTTGATCTAAAAGATTAACTTACTGCTTGTTTGTAATCTTGTAACGCTTCATCATTACATTTTTACAGAGGTGAATATGAAATCAGGTATTTGGAAAACCTTTCTAGCTCTTTGTTCTAGCTCATCTGATATGGAAAAGTTAGACGAATTCTTTGAGCTGATTTTCACAAAAGAAGAGCATGAAACCATTGAAAAGAGACTTATTGTCATTAGGAATCTTCTTGATGAGAAGATTACACAAAGAGAAATCTCAAGGCAGTACAAGGTAAGCATCTCAAGTATCACAAGAGGTTCTAATGCTTTAAAAATTGTTTCAGATGAATTAAAAGAGTCTTTAAAAAAAACTCTTCTTGCAAAGGATGTGAAATGTTAGGGAAATTATCGTTTGAGGATTTTAAAAACCTTGCAAAAAGAAGTGATAAAGTACTCGTTTATGAAAGACTTGCAGGGGATTTAATCACCCCGATATCTGCGATACGTATTGTAGAAGATCGGTATGATAACGTGGCTTTTTTAGAATCTGCAGAGCTTGATCAGAAAGTTGGTAAAATGTCCTGTATAGGGATCGATCCTATTTTGACATTTTATGCTTTTAAAGAGTCGTGCTACTTAGAGAGAGATGGGAGTGTTGAAAAGATAGAAGAAGATCCTATCGAGGCCTGCAAGAAGTTCATAGATAGTCATCTTTATAAAACGAACCAAAAACTTGATGGTTTTTTAGGAGGAGGAGCTGGTTTTTTGTCTTATGATGGGATCCGCTACTTTGAAAAAGTTGAAGATAGTCATATGCAAAATCAAAAGATACCCRATCTCTTTTATCAGGTATTTCGTAAATATGTATCGTTTGATCATAAGCATAAAATTGTCACACTTGCTGTATCTGTCGATGTGACAAAAGATCTCAAAAAAGACTTTGAGAAAGCTAAAAAGACACTAGAGGAATTAAAAGCGCTGCTATTTCATCCGAGCTTTCCAAAAAAGGATGAGAGATGTCTTGATAAACTTTCTAAAAAATCTCTCCAAACAAAAAACGAGCTTACTGATAAAGAATTTGTCTCTATTGCAGAAAAAGCTAAAGATTATATTGAAGAAGGAGATGCATTTCAGATTGTTCTATCAAGAACCATTGAAGCAGAGATGCACTGCTCAGCTTTTGATTTTTATAGAGCCCTGAAATTTGTTTCTCCGTCACCTTATATGTTTTTCATAAAGAGGCCTGACTTTACCATTTTAGGAGCGTCGCCAGAGAAATTATTAAGCATCGAAGATGGTAAACTTGAAACAATACCGATCGCTGGAACAAGAGCTAGAAAGTCCTTAGAAGAAGACGATGAGATCATGAAGGATTTACTTACTGATGAAAAGGAAAATGCAGAACATATGATGCTTGTTGATCTTTCAAGAAACGATCTTGGAAGGATCTCAGAGATTGGCTCTGTAAAGGTAAGAGCGATTAAAAAAGTCCAAATCCTTTCCCACGTGATGCATCTTATTAGTATTGTTGAAGGAAGGCTTAAAAAGGGTGTGCATCCTCTTGATGCTCTTGGAAAGGTGTTTCCTGCGGGAACACTTTCTGGCGCCCCCAAAATAAGAGCCATGGAGATCATTGATGAGCTTGAACCATCAAAACGCGGCGTTTATGGTGGAGCAATTTTCTATTTAGACCCTGATCTGAATATGGATTCTTGTATAGCCATTAGAATGGCGCAGATCCTTGGCAACAAGGCACTCATAAGAACGGGAGCGGGCATTGTGCATGACTCTGTTCCCAAGCTTGAGGCTGATGAGACGCATCAAAAGGCAAGAGGCCTTTTAGCAGCCCTTAAGCTTGCAATGGAGGGATCTCTGTGATTGTACTCATCGATAACTATGACAGCTTTACCTACAATTTGTATCAGATGCTTGCTGTTGCTAAGCAAGAGGTGAAGGTGATAAGAAATGATGCTGCAAGCATTGCTGAGATCAAAGCATTAAAGCCCACTGGGATCGTAATCTCACCRGGACCGAAAACCCCGAAAGAGGCCGGGATTACTGTAGACGTTATAAAAGCATTTATAGAAGAGATCCCGATACTTGGCGTTTGTCTTGGTCACCAAGCGATGGCCTATGCTTTTGGCGGCGTTGTTTCTAAAGCTGAAAAAATCGTACACGGAAAATCTACTATTGTATTCCACACAAGAAGAGGGATCTTTAAAGGAATCAAACTTCCCTTCAATGCAGGAAGATACCACTCTTTAATTGTGACGCGTGATCATTTGCCAGAAATATTTTCTATAGAAGCAGAAACACCAGAGGGAGCAATTATGGCAATACGCCATATCCAGCACCCATGCTTTGGTGTGCAGTTCCATCCAGAGTCGATCCTGACAAGTGAGGGAGACAAAATACTTCATAACTTTGTGAACATTTGCAAGGAGTATAAAAAGTGAAAGAGATTCTAGAAAAACTTGTTACGCGAACAGACCTTTCTGAAAAAGAATGCAGCGATGCTATGCATATTATGCTAACAGAAGCGAACCTCTCACAGTCAGCCGCATTCCTTGCGTTGCTTCATGCAAAAGGACCTACTTCTCACGAGATTGCTGTTTTTGCAAAAAGCTTAAGAAACATGATGATTCCCGTGCACTTAGAGGGAGATTATCTTGATATCGTAGGAACAGGTGGTGATAACTCTCATAGCGTAAATATCTCAACAGGTGCCGCTATTGTAGCAGCTTCTTGCGGCGTTAGAGTCGCAAAGCATGGGGCTAGGGCCTCGAGCTCTAAATGCGGCTCTGCAGATGTTTTAGAAGGTTTTGGAGTTCCTCTTGAGATAAGCCCAGATGCTGTAAAAGACTGTCTTGACGCTGTTGGCATTACCTTTATGTATGCGCCTTGTTTTCATCCCGCTTGGAAATCTGTTCGCACAATTAGAAAAGATCTACAAATAAGAACGGTGTTTAACATTTTAGGGCCTCTTGTAAACCCTGCGAGGGTTTCACATTATGTGATTGGGGTGTATCACAAGCCTCTTTTAGAGCTTGTTTCAGGAGCATTGATTGAGATGCATGTAAAACGCTCTTGCGTTTTCCATGGCTGCTCTATGGATGAGCTTTCTCCTCTTGGGCCATCTCATGTAATCTTCATAGAGGATGGTGTTAAAACTCCTATTACAATCGACCCTATAGATTATAACATCGAGCCCTGCTCTTTAAAAGATCTAAGAGGCGGAGACGTGGCTCTCAATATGAAAAAACTTGCAAGCGCCCTAAAAGGAATAAAAGGTCCTATATTTGACGCCATTTCTTTAAATGCTGCACTTGCTATATATGTATATGGAATCGCGAGCGATTTTGATGAGGCGCTGAAATTAGCAAGAGATGCTATGGAAAAAGGCAAGCCCTACCTACTTCTTCAAAAATGGATTGCTCACTTCAACTAGGAAAAGACTATGACAATTTTAGATAAGGTCCTTATTCATAAGCAAAGGGAAATCGAAAAACTACATGATAGAGAAAAAGCAGGGGAACTTCCTGAGATCACAGCTTATCTTAAAGGAAAAATGGTAGATGCTCCACATAGCTTTAAAAAAGCGATGGAGGAAAAACCTTTTAATATTATTGCAGAAATTAAGAGATGTTCTCCATCAAGAGGAGAAATAGCTAAGATCGAAAACCCTGAAAAGCTTGCCAAGCAATATGAGCTTGGAGGGGCAAGCGCTCTTTCTATCTTAACAGATAGAAAGTACTTCGGAGGATCTATTGAGGACATTAGAAAGGTTAGGCAAGTTGTAAAGATCCCCATCCTTAGAAAAGATTTTATCATGGATAAGATCCAAATAGCAGAGTCTGCATCAGAAGGCGCCTCTTGTATATTGCTTATTGTAAAAGCTCTTAAAGAGGAGACAAAAGATCTCTTTGATTTTGCAACAAGTATCGGTATGGATGTTCTTGTTGAGATACATAATACAGTAGAACTTGAGCTTGCGATCGACATCAAGACAGAGATAATCGGCGTAAACAATAGAAACTTAGAAACTTTTCAAACAGACTTAGAAGCTTCTTTAAAACTAGCTCCCATCATCCCAAACCATATGGTTCGTATCGCGGAATCTGCGATCTTTAATGAAGATGATATAAAAAGAGTAAAAGAAGCAGGATATAACGGCGCACTGGTTGGGCAAGCTCTTATAGAGTCAGAAAACCCAAGGCATCTCATTAGGGAGTTTCTGAAGGCAGCGGAAGATGAATAAGGCAAAGATCAAAATCTGTGGGATAAAAAACACAGACTTTC
>NVUU01000021.1 GCA_002402025.1 Candidatus Aerophobota bacterium | reverse complement strand
GCAAAAATGACATTAGTTGCCACTAATTTGAACAAAGTTATCCCTACTATATTTTTTGATGAAGATAATACTCTCTCACCTTTGATGGCCTTAAAGGATCCATTTTCAACAATGAGTAGTCCACGAGTAGGGGATTTTTATTCTAAAGAACCTCTTTCATTATCAAATCATTCAAAACCTATGCAAATAGATGGGAAGTACACAATCCCTCTTGTCTATGATGAAGAGGAAGCACTCCTATTTCCCCGTATTGAAGATTCTAATCAGTATTTTGCAACGCCAAAGAAACTATCAAAAGATACTCATAGCAACCATAGGCTCTATCCTCTTGATGAATACGAAGAGGAATATATCCAAGAACTCCCAAATACAAATGAGATCATTCTAAGAAATATCAACAATGCCCTTGAAGAGATGCATTTTGATGGCACTCTTGAGATCCTTAAGCACAAATGGGGCGTCTAATACCTGCTTAAAATGTAACACTGAATTCCTTTATCTGCTTTCGAAAACAACAGTTCAACATCCGTTTTTGAAGGAACTTCACAAATAGCGATTTTTTTATCCTCTAAGCAACAGAGCTCAAAGTCTTTTAAGCTCTGTTTTAGAGCGTCTATGTTGTTTTGGTACTCAAACCCAAGAAGAAGAGTTTCACCTGAACCATCGGGCGATTTTCGGTATATCTGCCCGAAATACGTCGTGTTATCAGCTTCTCTTGCAGCCTCTTGGTTGTTATTGATTCGGATACCTATCATGCCAAATTAGAGGAATACAAAAAACGGCAACGGAGCATCACTAATGAGATGCGTGAGCATATCAATGGAGATGAAAACTGTTTTTATCACAGCAGAGACAGCGCTTGACTTGGCACAAGGGGCAAAAGAAATCTTTATGAGTTCGAAATTGAAGGAAAAACAGCAATTGCTCAATTTCGTCTTTTCGAACTTAAAACTAGATGGGAAAAAGCTGTTAGTAACACTGGGTGAGTCCTTTTCGACTCTACTCGCAGTGTCACATCAACCAGAGATTTGAAGGGCTTTTTGCTTGAAATTTCTCTTAGTTTATTTTTTAAAACTCAAGCAATTAATATATAATCACTTACGTAAATGCTTGGTAAATTCTTGTTTTAATATTAAAAGAAATACTATATAATATAGTTAATAAGTTAATTTAATAATTATAATATAAAGGTTTTTTATGACTGTTTCAAATACAAATTTTCATGATGCAAATTTTCATGGAGTCAGTGATTATTCAGCATCCTTAACAGTGTCTCATGATGAAAGCAATCCAGTTGATGCACTTATTAACAATCTTGCTAACAAACTCTTTAAAGAAGAGAGAAAAGAAGAGACATCATTTTTTAGCAAATTGTTTTCAAAAAAAACTGAAGAACCTCAAACTGAAGCACCTCTAAGTGAAGATTATTTACAAAACCCTTTGTTCTTAAATAGCTTTTTGAAAAATCAAGACCAATTTATATTATTATTAGACAAGTTTGAATCGGGTGCAGAACATCATATGGGGGATGCTGTCAACAAAATTTCTGACCGTCTTACTCAGGCTTATGGAGATTCATCATGGATATATGATGTAGAAGGTAGCTTTAAAAGTAACAATCTATTGAGTGCTGCTTTAAATGATCTTGTAAGACTTANTATTATTACACCTCATCAAAACATTATAATAAAAACAGCTCACAACAAAGGGAGCAGAAAATTTATTCACAATAAAAAAAGATCTGATTATCTATCAGAGATAAAATCTCAGTTGAATAATTTACAAAGTAGCACTCGATATGAAGATGCTTGCTTAGCCCAGAAAAACGTGAGCCATTTGAGTTCAAAAGCTGATAGATTACAGCTTTTCAATAAAATTGAGATAAAAAAAATAAATGAGGCTAGTCAAAAAATATTTACTACTAGATTTCCGGTACAGGCTCCTTCTTATCAAGAACATATTCCTTCTGCTCCTTCCGCTCCTTTCGAGTCTATACAGGTAGAGCTCACTTCAGCGCCCACTTCTTACGAAAACCATAGAAGCGACTCTCTTCTTCCTCCTTATGAAAGTTAATTTTTTATTTGATATTCTGGTATATTCTTCTTCAAAAACTGGTCTTAAGCGGTTGAAAATTACGCGAAAAAAAGACCACTCTCTATAACGAGAGAGACCCTGATAAGAGAGAGAAGTTTTGGAAAGCTTACCTCAATCATTATCAATGAATGCAGATCCAATATATGATATGGCACTCTTGAGATCCTTAAGCACAAATGGGCGTCTAATACTTACCTAAAATATAACACTGAGTATCCTTACAGGTTTTTGAAAACAGCATATCAACATCCGTTTCTGAAGGAACTTCACAAATAGCGGTTTTTCGATCCTCTAGGAAATAAAGCTCAAAGTCTTTTAAAATAGATTTTAGAGCGTCTAAGCCGCTCTGGCACTCAAACTCAAGAAGAAGAGTTTTACCTGAACTATCGGGTAATTTTCGGCATACCTTCCCGAAATACGTCGTGTTATCAGTCTTATCTTTGATCTTCTCTTTAAGAATAGGGAGGTCATTCTCTCTTGCAGCCTCTTTGGTTGTTAAAGAGAGTGAAGAAGGATCGTTTTTTGCAAAGCGTGCTGAGTGGCTATTACTCATCGTATAGACAATTTCACCCTTAAAATCTTCTAGCGATTTTTTGCACTGCATATACGCATGCGGGTGCACGTATAGCTTTTTGCAAGAAGAAATGCTTGCAGCACCTGCTAAGGTATACGAGATCTCAAGAGAGTGCTTAGAGCAGATATAGAGCTTGTTTTTCATCAGCCCAAGGATCGTCTCTGCAATGATCCCAGAGGTGCTGTTTAAGAAGGGGAGAAGAGCTTTCGCACTCTCATCTTGCATAAGTGCTAAAAACACATCCGCAATGGAGTCTTTAAGAACAATTTTCTCGTTACTATAGTACGATTTAGCAGCCATTTCAGAAAAAGTACCCGCAGGCCCGAGCGTAATAAGTACCATCTATTTACCCTTCAGCACATCTTGCATCTCTTTTTTAGAAAATGTCAAAATGATGCGTAGCATAAGTTCAGCCATCTGAGGATCGATTTCTTTTTTTTTTGCAAGCTTCTTCATATTTTCAATAAGGAGCTCTTCTCTAAAAGGATCATAGATAGGAAGATTGTTCTCTTGCTTGATTTTCGCAATCTTCTTTGTGACCTCTGATCGTCTTTTTAAAAGATTTAAGAGATCCTCGTGGATCTCTTCGATCTCTTTTCTAAGCTCATCCATATACATAGTTGTACCTCTTTTTCATATTGATAGTCGATTTCCTATATTTACGAAAGATCAAGAGTTCTTCCTTCGGCCTCAGCGATCAATTTTACACGGAGTGCGATCTTGTGGAACTCCTCCGGTGATAGCGCCTGATCACGATCACACATAGACACCTCAGGTTTATGATGGACTTCAATAAGAAGTCCATCCGCACCAACTGCGATAGAAGCAAGAGATAAAGGCTCCAAAATATCCTTTCTTCCCGCTGCGTGTGACGGATCCACGATGATAGGCAGATGGGTCAGTGTTTTTGCAACAGCAACACTTGATAGATCTAGAGTGTTTCTTGTAGAATTTTCGAACGTGCGGATCCCTCTCTCACATAGGATTACATCAGGATTTCCATGCGCCATGATGTACTCTGCACTCATAAGCCATTCTTCAACAGTAGATGACATGCCCCTTTTCAGGATTACAGGTTTGCCGCAAGTTCCAAGCTCTTTTAAAAGATCGAAGTTTTGCATGTTTCTTGCACCAACGCGCAAGATGTCTGCGTATTTAGCAGCAGTGTGTACATCTCTTACGTCCATCACCTCTGTTTCAATAAGTAGACCGTGATGTTTTTTTGCTTGCTTGTGCATTTTAAGGCCTTCTTCTCCGTGTCCTTGGAAAGAGTACGGTGAGGTCCTTGGCTTGTATGCAGAAGCTCTTAAGATTTTTACACCAGACTTTTTAAGAAGAAGTCCTGTTTCTATCAGTTGCTCAAGACTTTCTATTGCGCAAGGTCCTGCCATTAAGACGATTTCTTTCCCCCCGACTTTAACGCCGCAAATGTCTATCACAGTATTTTGAGGCTTGAACTCTCTTGAGGCAAGTTTGTAGGGTTTTTCTATCTTTTCTATTTTCTCTACAATAGAGATTTTCATAAGCTCCTTTAGAAGGTCTGCTGGTATTTGATCTCCTACTGCAATATGCATATTTTGCAGGCAAGGAAGATGTCTTAATTTATGCTCTTTTATAAGACGTAAAATATCTTTCATTTCACTCTCTGAGCTAGATTTACTAAGTTTAATTAACACTGGTTTTCTCCTATTTTTTAACCACTTAAAAAATGCAAAAGCGCCCCTTTGGCTCTTTAGCTTCATGAATACGTACGGATGTGATGGGTTAGGATTTCAATGACGCTTAAGCGCCAAAATAGAAGAAGTAGTAAGAAAAAGCAGGAACGACAGCAAGAGGACCTGACTGGCATAAAGTCTGTAAGCGACTGATTTTAAGCTCTTTCTTGTTCATTTTTATCGTTTAGTTGTTAATACATTAATTGTAACATATTTTATATTATTATTCAATCTCTAGTAAAGAACAGAGAGTGCTTATATATGAGTACTTGAGGTTTATTTGAAAAATGTGACCAAAAGATTTTTTATCTTTTGTAATCAGCTTCACTGTGTGAGTATTTCAAGAAAAGAAAAGTTGCTTTTAGAATTTCACAGATCGGTTACTCACTTTTACTGTAGATTCATTCAGTTCGAGTGGAATAAAAAGAAGTGATGGAGTTTACAAGAAAATTTATTTGATAAATGATTTTTACAAAAAAATCGATGATTTTTTCTTTTAATGGTAAATGAGTAATTCCCGAAACGATCCTTATTGCACTAAAGTAAATACTCAATACCGATCCTTTAATTTTTGCTCTCATGATTTGTGTTTTTGCAAGACTTGTAACATATGATTTATACTTATCGGAAGCTTCCGTAAGGTCATTCTCTTTTAGTGTGAGTTTAGGAGCAAATTCTTTTGCTGCTTTAGTTGCACAAAGAAGTCCATTATTTAAACTTCTAAAAAATGGCACCCCAAATGCTGAATCACCAACAAGTGCGTATGTAATGTTATTTTTTTTTGTTACAATCTCTTTACTTTTGTAGACATCGAGACTTGTTGCAGTGATTTTGACATCTTCAGCTGTTTCATTGTATAGCTTTTTCTTGATACTATGCCATTTATTGATTGTACTAAGCAATTTTTTGGGGATAAGTTTTTTGTCTTCATCAGAGTTTAGATTTAATGGGTCTTTGAAGGTTGCCCTTCCTGAGCCTTTTAATATTTCGAACTCTCTTTTAGAAAGAGCGAGTCTAATAGTTATCGAGGTTTTACCTTTTGCATTTTTTTTACCGACATGTTCTGTAACCCATCGATGGCTGTAATGTTTTATACTGCTCTTAAGAATTTTCTTAGTTCTATGACCCTCTCCTGTAGTTAAATACTTTACCTCAGCGATGTGAGATATAGTTTCTCTGACAGATTTTTCTCCACCGAAGATTTTTTTTCGTATGATACTATGAGCACCATCGGTTCCAAAAATCACTTTTGCGTTTTTAAACTTTTTACAGAGTTTACTTGGATCTTCTACTTTTTCATGAATGATCTTTACCCCAAGCTCTAAGGCGATGTTTTTAAGGTCGGATTCGATTTTGGAAGTAGCTATTGTGTTTGATTTTTTTATTGTTTCTGCGAATTTTTTTAGTTCAGGATGGTCTGTCATTCCACTTAAAGAAGCTGAGTCAATAATTAGAACATGCTTTCTTTTATATTCGGAATACCTTTCGACAACCGTTACCTTAGCATCTGGATTAATTGCTTTTATTTGTGCGGCTGTAAAAAGACCAACAGGCCCTCCTCCGACAAAAACTGCATCAGCCTTGTAGGCTATATTATTTGACCTTACGCTCATATTACTATCCTTGTTGAATAAGAATAGTAATATATAATGCTGTTTTAATGAAACATATATAAATATTAATTATGATTATTTAGAAGTTTAGTTGTGTTATAAATACTTTAAAAAAATATTTATAATTATTTTATTTTTTCACGTGAACGATTATTCTCGGCCCCAGAAGTCTCTTTATCTATTTGGGTGCATTGGGATAGACTCGGGTTAAAATTATATAGGGATATATGGACGGAAAATCTTTTGATGTAGGCATTATAGGCGGCGATGGAAAGATGGGGTCTTTCCTAAAAAAAGCTTTTGAAAAAGAGCATACGGTCTATGTTTCTGATAAAGAATCAAAACTCTCAAATGTTGACCTTGTTAAAAAATGTAAT
Organism: Candidatus Aerophobota bacterium; assembly: GCA_002402025.1. Classification (GTDB taxonomy): domain Bacteria; phylum Chlamydiota; class Chlamydiia; order Chlamydiales. Next base: position 12,125 of record NVUU01000021.1, on the reverse strand, counting down.
GTCATTATTGTCTCTGTACCTATAAGAGAGACCGTTTCTGTCATCGAAGAAATATCGCCACATCTCACAGAAGATCATCTACTCCTTGACGTATGCTCACTCAAAGAAAAGCCATGCAGAGCTATGGCAAAGACAAAAGCTCATGTAGTTGGTATGCATCCAATGTTTGCACCCTCTTGCGGAAGTATGGAAAACCAAACTGTTGTTCTTTGCCCGTTAAAGGAGACCCCAAGACTCTCTTGCATGAAGGGCTTCTTTGAAAGTGCTCACGCACGAGTTGTTGTCACAACACCTGAAAATCACGATAAGATGATGGGAATTATTCAGTGTCTTACACATTTTATCTCCATTGTATATGTTCTTACGATGAAGAATTTAGATGTAGAGATCAAAGAGCTTGTTGATTACGCAAGTCCTGTTTATCTCATAGAGCTTTTAATGAGCGGAAGAATCCTTGCTCAGGATAAATCACTATATACAGACATCCAGATGCAAAATCCTAAAAGCCCTGAAGTTCTTAAGGCGTTTTCCGAGGCGACTCTTTTTTTAGAAACTCTTGTTAAAGAGGGCAACGTAGATGGTTTTGAAAAGACTTTCGAGGAGCTTTCTAATTATCTAGGACCTCTCAAAAAGACAGCAAGCGAAGTTTCTTCTGAACTTGTAAAAGTTGTAAATAACAAAAAAGAAACCATTCTTAAATCAGCGAAGTAGTCATGTTAACGATCGTTCTGCAAAATAGTTTTAATGACGCTAAGGAGCTCATTGAGAAAACAGCAAAGAAAACGGACTGTTATGAATTTCGTTTAGACACTTTTGGAAATTTAGACGTAGAGCAGCTGAAAGGTCTTTTCAAATTGAGCTCTCCGATAAAAACGATATTGACTTTTCGTATGTCATCTCAAGGTGGGATGTTTGAAGGGTCATTTCATAAAAGGTGGGAGATTTTAAAGCCTCACCTTAGCTTAGAGCCTACCTACGTAGATTTTGAGTACAATACCCCAGAGGAATACCTAAACGAGTTGAAGCAAGAATTTCCAAACATCAAGCTTATATTATCTTACCATGATTTCGAGCAAACAGATCCCGATCTGTTCTCTTTAACAAAGAGAGTCCTCCTTTCTAAAAATGCTGATGCCTACAAACTTGCGACAAAAGCAAATCATATAAATGATGCGTTGCGCATGTTCACTCTTGTAAGATCGCTTAGTGAAGACCGTTTGTTCACGGGGATATGCATGGGGGAGAAGGGGGCGCTAACTAGGATCCTTGCTCCTGTTTTGGGATCTACATTTAATTACGTAGTAGGAAAAAAAGGCCTTGAGTCTGCCGAAGGGCAGCTTGGGATACACGAGCTTATAAAAACATACAGATATAGATCTCTTAATAAGGGGACTAAAATTTTTGCACTCCTCGGGAACCCTGTTGCGCAAAGCCCTTCACATATTACTCATAACAAGGTTTTTCAAAAACTTGAGGAAAATGCTGTATATATAAAAATCAAGCTTGAGAAAGAGGAATTTTCCTCTTTTGTCAATCTTGCAAAAGACCTTCCTTTCTATGGGTTTTCAGTTACTGTGCCTTTTAAAGAAATTGCAGGTGCCGATTGCAAAACTCTCGATGATTATGGTAAAAAAATTGGAGCTGTGAATACCCTTTATAAAAGAAAGGGCGAGTTTCACGGTACAAACACAGATGGTATAGGAGCTCTACGAGCTCTTGAGCATTATATAAAACTCAAGGGGAAAACTGTCGTTGTTCTCGGTGCGGGCGGTTCCGCAAGAGCGATCACCTACGCCTTGCAAAAGTGTGGTGCAAAAATTGTCATCATAAATAGAACAGCATCAAAGGCTCATAACCTTGCAAAGGAGTTTGGATGTGACGGCTTTGGGGTTGATGAGTTTTCACACGATACGGTGGAAAGCCCTGATGTTATTATCAATACAACAACTGTTGGTATGAATGATGTAGCAAGCACACCACTAAGAGGGGAGTGCATTTCTAAAAAAGCCCTTGTTATGGATATTGTCACAAGTCCGAAAGAAACAAAGCTTTTAAAGCTCGCACAGGAAAAAGGTTGCACTGTTATGTATGGCTACGAAATGTTTGTCTATCAAGCAATCGAGCAGTTTATTTTATTTATTGATCAAAAACTTGATAGGCAAATGCTTGAGAAAAGCATCAAAGATGCTTACTTTTTATTATGAGTAATTTCTTGGGATTTGTCCTCATCAAGGCCTGCATAAATCTCTTTCCACAATTCATTAGAAACCTCAGACCCATATTGCTGTACAACTTTGGATGCAACAAATGTCCCAATCCAGGCGCATTTTTGCAAGTTCTCATTGTTTAGATATCCATGAAGAAACCCTGCTGCAAATAGATCTCCAGTACCTGTTGTATCTATGCATTTAACATCCACTGCAGGAGTATAGAATTTAATCGTACCACTTTTCACCCAGGATCCTCGATCTCCCATAGTTACTACAGCTACATCGCAAAATGTTGCTAAGAAATCACAAGCTTCCTGTGGGTATAGGTGAGTCAGTTCGAACGCTTCAGCTTCATTTGCAAAGATGATGTCTACATACTTTGGAAGGATGTTTAGAAGATCGTCTTTATACGTTTTTACAATACCTGTGCTACTAAGATCCAGAGTGATTTTAGCACCTTGCTTTTTTGCAAGCTCAATAGCCTCTTTAAATAGTTTTGGGTTTTGTAGCTGGTATCCTTCTAGGTGAAACAATTTTATATTATTGAAAATATTCGGATTGATTTTGATATCGTCATTGTTGTGAGATGCCCCAAGATATGTTCTCATCGTATGCTGCCCATCTGGTGTTACAAAACAAAGTGCTTGTCCTGTAGGAAGAGATCCTTGATGCAGAAATGGGGTGATTTCAATGTTTTTTAAGCTTTTCAGGTAGAAAGAACCTTGTTCATCAGAGCCAATCTGTCCAAGAACGGCACATTTTTGGCCGAGTTTTGCAAGACCTTTGATAACGTTAGCACTGCTTCCACCACCTGTTGTATTAATGAGATTGGTATCTTTTTTCTTCAAAATAGACTTTAAAGAAGAGTATTCAATAGGGCCCCATGTCCCTTTGTCATATTTCATCTCTTCCAGCTCTTCATCATTTACTTTCAGTATATAGTCAATAAAGGCTGAGCCGAGGCCGAGGATGTCATAGTTTTCTTTAGTATGAGATGACTCTTCTTCTGAAAATACTGTTGTTGACAATGCGATAGATAGAATGGCTGTAAGAGATCGTTGTAGAAGTCGTTTTTTCATAAAAAAATCCTCGTTTCTATGTTGATTTAGTTGAAAAATCACAATATATAACGAGGATTTAAATAATATGCACGTAAATCAATTAGAAATTTGTAGCACTATCGATACAATCTCTTGGAAATTGACTTTCTTTTAACGCTTTTGAGATCATCACTCTTAGATGATCTTTACGTTTTTGATCCTTTAGATCTTGAGACTTTTCCTCCATAGCATCAAGGAGCTCGTTATCACATTCTTCGATAAGAGAGTTTGTCTCATCAATGTTAACGACTTCTTTATGCATATGGATATCTTCTTTGACCCACTTCTCAAAAGCTTTTATCTTGATTGATTTAGCAGCTTCTAGTTGTGACTGAAAAAACGCTCTTGCGATTTTCGGGTCAACGCCTTTTTCTTCAGCTTTTTCTTCGATAGCTATAAGAAACGCTTCTTCTTTTTTCGGCTCATCGATTGGTATTTTGTTGTTCCACTTGTATGCGGCAAGCTTCTTAAATAGATCGAGTCTTTTTGCCATAAGTTGGCTTAGCTCTTCTACCTTCTTTTTGCTATCTACTACGATCTCTTGCTTTGGCGCTTCTTTAGCGCTGTCGGCAAGAATAGGAGCTGCAGCAAGTAGCGGCACAATACAAAGAGCAAGTAATCTCTTTTTCTTAAATAAATGTTTCATAGTTCCCCCTAAAGGATTGCACGTATTAAGGAACAATTATACCAGATAATAGTTAATTTGAAAAAGAAAAATAATAGTTATGACGAAATTTGTACTTTAAAATTATTCTAATCATACTAAATATGATTTTTTTCTAATATATAAGGTGTTTATACACTTGACTGACAATCTTCTTTTTGAAGAAGCATATACAGTACGTTAAACTCACTTGATTAGTCTTTGATTACTTCTTGCATCTCTTTTTTTGAAAATACGAGAATAGTGCGAAGCAATATCTTGGCTAACTGAGGATCGAGACCTTTTTTTTCGGCAAGTTTCTTTATATTTTCAAAAAGCACCTCTTCTCTAAGAGGATCATAGATTGGAAGATTGTTATCTTGTTTGATTTTTGCAATTCTCTTTACGATTTCAAATCTTTTTCTTATAAGATCGAAAAGATCCCCGTGAATTTCGTCGATTTCATGCCTTAGTTCATCCAACTCTTTCTTGCTATCTAGAAGGATTTCTTGTGTGTTTTCTTTCTTTACACCTTCTGCAGAAAGAGGAGATGCAGCGAGTAGCGGCACAATACAAAGAGCAAGTAATCTCTTTTTCATAAATAAATATTTCATAATTCCTTCGAACTTTTTAGGTGAGTTATTTAGATGATTTAAATCGTGATATGAATTTCTTTAACAAGGTTATTTTATAAAGTTTTTTGCCGAGAAATCTTGTTGATGTGTTTTGCGCATCAAGTTTATGTGAAAAGTAGTGATAGCAGATAGCCTCATCTCTTTTTTTTATTGCAAGGTGATAAAATCCCATAACATTCATAAAACCCACAAATTCCGAGACATGAAAAGCTGTTCTGCTCGGGTAAAGTTTCTTTAAATCGGTTTGCTGTTTAAAAATCTCTTCAATCTCCTGAGGTTTTTTCTTTCTCAGGCACTGGTCTGCATAGTTGATCTTCACAAAGAGGTTGTCTGGGATGGCTTCATAAGCCATCTTAGTARTGTTTTCTGCTTTTTTTATCTTTCTTGTTCTGATGTAGGCATAACTAAGAAGATTATAGATCTCAGGTGTTTTTGGATATTTTTTCAAAAGAGCGTTGATATCTTTAATGCAGACTTTTGGCTTTGTATTGACTTTCTGATGCAACTCCAAGAAGGTTTTTAGATCTTCTTTGGAAAGAACGTCCTTTAGACTTTTAAGCTCCTGCTTAAAAGTCACATGCAGGGGACTCATGTAAAACTTATCAGTTTTCTGCTCGGGGATAAAAAGAATGTCTTTTTGACTTTTCATAGCGATTTAATTTTTTTGACACTTTCTTCCGTTAAACTTGCAATAAATTTAAAAAAACATAAAGCTTTATCAATCATGCCTTTTATTTATTACTGTGTTGTGAGGTTTTTTTGCCCCTATCTGCCAAGAAAATTGTATCGTTTTTAATCGCTATTATTGTGGGCCTCTTCATCTGGTTCTCTCCATCTCCTGAGGGGGTGACCACGGAAGCATGGCACCTTCTTGCGATCTTTGTTTTCACGATTATAGGTATCATTACAAAACCGCTTCCAATGGGAGCTATGGCTCTTATGGGGCTGACTCTTGTAACGGCCACAAAAACGCTAACTCTTCCGGAAGCACTTAGTGGCTTTAGCCATTCTGTTGTTTGGCTCATTGTGATTGCGTTCTTTATCGCTCGAGGATTTATCAAAACAGGGCTTGGATCAAGAGTTGCTTATGGAATCATCAGTGTCCTTGGTAAAAGCACTCTTGGCATGAGTTATGGGATTATGGTAACAGACCTTGTTCTTGCACCCGCTATCCCAAGTTTGACAGCGAGATCTGGAGGGATCATATTTCCTGTTGTAAGCTCCCTTTGTAAGGCATTTGGTTCTGAACCCCACTCTCATCCAAGAAAGCTTGGTTCGTTCTTGTTTTTGTCGGCATTTCAAGGAGCTATGGTTACAAGTGCGATGTTCCTAACATCCATGGCAGGGAACCCACTCGTTGCAGATATGGCACTGAAGGTCGGTGTCGATCTTAGCTGGGGARGGTGGGCTCTTGCAGCTTCTGTACCAGGGCTAATCAGTCTCGCTTTGATTCCTATTATTCTTTACAAATTCTACCCCCCAGAGCTTAAAACTACACCACATGCAAAACAGTTTTCTCTTAATAAACTCAAAGAGCTTGGCAAGATGAAAACTCAAGAATTCATCATGCTTGTTGTTTTCATCATTCTTGTTTTTTTGTGGATTTCTGGATCTTGGATCAAAATGAGTGCTACAACAGCGGCTTTAATTGGACTTTGTTTCCTTCTTATCACACAGGTGCTCTCCTGGGATGAAATCATCAAAGAAAAAGGCNNRMWYKKAATMCAYTYRYWYGKTTNKSWRTYCKGNYCANGMTGSMGRYATAYCTWWANWRGCNANGCCWWANCMACAWRGTTCAGTGAATATATTGTAAGTCATCTGAGGGGACTAGATTGGAAAGCTGCATTCTTTGTTCTTGCTATCGTCTACTTCTTCAGCCATTACTTCTTTGCAAGTAATGTCGCACACATAGGCTCTATGTTTGCTCCTTTCCTTCTCTTAAGTGTAGCACTAGGAACACCTCCGATGTATGCGGCGCTTGTACTTTCATTTTTCAGCAGCCTTTTTGGAGGTCTTACCCATTACGGTTGTGGCCCCGCCCCAATCTTATTTGGAGCAGGCTACGTAAAAATCGGCGCATGGTGGAAATTTGGCTTTATATTTGGTGTGATGAACATCATTATATGGATGTTCCTCGGCGGCGCATGGTGGAAACTGCTTGGCCTATTTTAAGTTATTCTGTAATGTGGAAAATTGCTTCACTACTTATATTGATAATGAAAGTCACAAAACTCATTCTATTTTTAGCTTTATCACTTTGTTGTTTTGGCGAGGAAGATCAAAGGATCTTTGTAACGACAGATTGTTTAGACGCAACATACACCACAATTAACGCAGGGTATCGTGGTAACAAAGGCATGGGTTATGAGGATGGCTACTCAACAGTAGCTCTATTTATGACACCTTCTTGGACAAAAGAAGTGCAGCCAATTTTAGATGCAAGGCTTCACATTTTTAATAATGGCTACTATGCTTCAAATCTTGGAGGCGCTCTTCGATTCGGATCGCCTAAAGACTGGGGAGTTTTTGGAATAAACGCTTTCTACGATTACAGAAAGTGGAAAGGGCTTGAATCTAACCAGTTTGGCGCGGGACTTGAGCTCCTTATGAATGTTTTTTCTGCAAGGCTTAACGGTTACTACCCAATAAATAAAAAATTCAAAGCAACAGCGATCACTTTTTCTCGGTTTCAAGGTAATTCTATCCTTCTTAACCAAAGTTGCAGATACGCCCTTCCAAGTGCTGATTTTGAAATTGCTGCAAGTAATTTCTCAGGATGGAAATACGCTGATTTCTATATTGCTGCGGGGTCCTATTATCTTTTTAAACAGAATGGCAGACCCCTTGCGATCGGAAATCATCTTGGTGGAAGAGCAAAGATAGAGAYYRYWYSKMRWTKSTWKRRRSTYSGYSSMRMRYRCRCSYAMSATAAANTANKWCGSKSYCGTGTTGTCGGCTATGCCTCGATTGTTATCCCTTTTGGCAAAAGAGAGAAAAAGCTTCGATGGGCTGGCGCTATGAAAAGGGATAACCCTTGGTGCAGACCCTATAGAAATCAGATGGCTGTAAAAACACAACCCATTCAAAGAAATGAAATCATTCCAATGAAAAATAAAAAATATGAAAGAGATCATAGATTTTTTGCTAGCAAATCTGGAGGTGGAGGTTTGCCAATCATTGTCGTAAATGATGTGATCTTTGTAAATAATCAAGGACCTCCTGTTGGCCTTGGTCATTCAGCTTCTGGTGATGGTACATTCGAAAATCCTTATACAACACTTGCGCAAGCTGAAACGAATTCTGTAGCCAAAGATGCCATTTATCTCTATACAGGGGATGGAACGACTAATGGTTACGATACAGGTCTTGTAATGAAAGAGTCACAACTCTTTGTAGGATCAGGACAAGACTTAGATTTTGGTTCCTTTGTACTTCCAGCGCAAACCCCAGGGTCAGACCCTACAATCACAAATACCGGGTTTGGGATCGTTCTTAACGATGGCTCATTTGTTAACGGTATTAATGTAGCGAATCCAACAAGAAGCTCTGTAAAAGCTGATGGCGTAACAGACTTCACAGTGCAAAATTGTACATTCACAGCAAATAGCGCGGATTCAACTATTTTAGTTGAAAATAACTGTGCAAGTTGTACGATCCGAAACAACACCTTTAGTACATCAAGTGATAGCAGTAATTGCATCAGCTTCTTAAACATTCGAGGTCCACGCTCAGGAAAGCTTTCATTTACAGGCAATATACTAAAGTCAGCGTATAACATTGGGATTGCTGCAGGATGGCTCGTCACTTCTGCTCCTGCAGAGTTTAGTCCTCTACTTTATATAAAGAACAACACCATTAACCAAGCTACTGTAGGCTGTCTATTAATTTTCGAAAATATAAAATCTCCTGAAGCTTATGTTGGGCATAATACTATGACCGTTTCTAACTCAGGAATCGATGTTGTATTTGAAGAGTCATCTGCCTCTCGGATAACCATTGATTCAAATCAGGTGTTTTCTTCTGGAAATGCAGTTGGAGGTATCGCAATGGTTTTGGGGAAAAGTAGTGCAATTGTAACAAACAATATAATAGGTAGTGACAGTAATCTATTYGGGACTGAAATTGATTTAATATTTGAAMRASSMGMYAYKSTAYKKWYMAWKKGYRAKAYMWMWWAMMAKMMWRCCGCTTCGGCCTTTATCGTAGGAGTGGATGAGCCCTTAACTATAATAAATTCTGGTGGAAGTGAAGATGGATTGAAAAAAGAAAATATACCTTTCACTTTTCTAATTGTTGGAAATGTACAATACGAGTAATTTCCTCTCCTATAGTAAATAAGCATTGCCTATTGTGTTTTTCTGAAAATCTACAAAGTTTCTAAAGTAGAGCCTTGCTGTTTTTTTTCTTTAAGATAAGCAAGTGTATCGATTGCTTGTAAACGGAGACCCTTGATCCGTATTAAAGATTCTCTGGGTTCCCTTCCTCTAAAGCTTCTATGCAGAAGCTCTGTTCAAGACTATTAGATCTACAGTCTTAATTTTTTTTAAGCCGGTTGTTTTCCATGGTCAGTTTTCAATCTGCTCGTGAAACTCAGCCTGCCTTTTCAAAAAGTTCCTTTTTTCATTTATGAACCTGAACGATATGTACTCCAAATCTTTGAGCAATTTCTTTTACTGTACAATCCTCTTTCAAGGCGGCAATAACCACCTTTTCTTAAATGCTGAATTTCTTGCTCCTTCTACCAACTGGACAGCGTAGCAGAAATAGTAACTTAGTAGGTGGTCCTATTATAAACAAAGGTGGAAATGGAGGAAAAAGCATTGCCAAATAAAGTGAATAAAGGTGAGCCAAAAAACGATTGAGCTGTTTTTGTTGTACTCGAAACTTCATTCTGTAAACTTTTGTTTTCTTCTGTTAGTTGTTTGAGTTGTTCTTCTAGTTTTAAAAGTTTTGATTCTGTATCAAATGATATCGAATTGCCATTGTCGTCATTGTTTGGACTGGAAGTATTTATACTTTCAATTTCATCGCTTAAATTTGCGCACGTCTCCATTTGTTCTTTGAGTTTGCCTTTTAGTGTTCCGATCGTACCCTTAGCTTTTTTTAGCTCTTTTTCTGAGTCGCCAGAAACCTCTTCTAGACGTAAGAGCTTTTCCTCAGTTTTGTTTAATTCTTCTACGAGTTTTTCAACAGATTGATTAGCGCTCTTTAGGTTATTTTTTAGCTCAAGAAGTTCCGAGCTTTCTGTTTTATTTAAACGCTCCTCAAGGCTCTTTATATATCCTGTCTCTTCTTTTAAGGAATCATACTTCAATTGTGTTGTGTTTAATTTATTCTCAGATTGTTCAAGTTGTTTTTTTAGGTCAGATATAGTCTCTTCTAGAGAACTCAAGTTTACTTTCAGTGAATTACAGGATTGGTTTGATTTTCCTAATAGATCTTCCAAATCTAGGCTGTTGTTGTGGAGTTCATCGTTTTCATCATGGAGTTCACCATTGTTCTTCTCGAGTTGTGTGATTCTACCTCTTAGAGTACAGTTTTCTTTTTTAGCATCTGTTTGGACTTTTTCTATTGCTTGTTTAGCTAAGAAATTAATACCTATTGCATTATTTTTTTCTGTTTCGGCGTCTAAAAGTTTACTTTCCAGATCTGATATTTTTTTTTCATGAAAATCAGTTGTCGAACCTTGTCTGAGTCGTGAATTAATACCTAACGTCATTTTTAGCCTCCTATTATTTTTTAATTGTAAAATTAATACCATAACTTAATAAAAAATATTATACCACTATAGATATAATTTAAAATTTTAGGTAATAACCAAATAAAAACGACCGAAATATGGATTTATTAAATAATCACAACTCTCTTTATATCAAAAAGTTGCGATTCATCGAAAAAAGTTCTTAAAAATCAAAAGGATTTTGGAAGTATTCTCAGATGGTTATTAATTTTTTGCAAAATTCAATATATTACATAAGCTGCTTAAAATCAAAAAGATTAGATGCAGGCACTTGAATTTTTCCTGTAAAAACCTAAATACCAGGAAGCTTAGGCTCTTATTTGACTCTTTGGCTAAAGAAGATGGTAGCAGATCTTTCTAAGGATGTGCTCTCTCGAAAGTGGTAGCTTTTTAAATTTTTCTGAAAATCTACAAAGTTTCTAAAGTAGAGCCTTGCKRTTTTTTTTCTTTAAGATAWRMWMKTKKWYYKRWWSMWTKYAWMSGSAGWMCYTKKRYYCRWRYKAARKWTWCTYWKKKTTCYYTTSMTCTMWWKYWTSTMTRCWKMMKYTGCCGTCGGGTATTCCGTGTCTGACCTTACAGCGGTTGTTCAGTTTAAACATAGAGAGCACAGAGGCCTTGGATACGACACGGGTTATTCCACACTTGGCGCATTCATTATTCCAAGAACAGAGTCAAACGTTCTTCCTTTAGCAGATATAAGAGCACATGTTTTCAGCAATGGCTATTTTGCATCGAACCTCGGTATTGGTTGTCGGTTCATCACAAAAGATGATAATTTTGCAGTAGGCGCAAATGCTTTTTACGACTTTAGAAAATGGAAAGATCTATACACATCTCAATTTGCAGCAGGGCTAGAGATTTTAACAAAAATCATCGATCTTAGAGTGAATGGCTATTATCCGATAGGTCAGAGGTTCAAAGAAAAAATCCACTCTTTAACAACAGATGGATTAACATTCCAAACAAGGTATGCACTTCCAGCTGTAGATTTAGAACTCTCTGGTAGAGCTGTGACAGGATCCAATTTCTTTCAGATTCATGTAGGGGCCGGCCCTTACTATCTCTTCAAGCAAAATGCAGGGAGATTCCCTACCGGGAACGCTCTTGGTGTAAGAGCAAACGCTGCTTTCCATTTTTCCAAATGGTTCACCCTAGGCGCTGAATACACCTACGACCCTCTCTTTAAAGCAAGGTTTGTAGGGTTTGTATCGCTCAATATTCATCTAGGGAAAAAAGAACGCTCCCCGTATAAAGAGACTGGAAAAGAGAATATAAAAGAAGCCTTTCGGGTTCCCAAAAAAGAGATGAATGTCAGATTGCAGCCGATTAAGCGCAATGAGATCATTCCTATGATAAGAAAAAGGCATACTGTATCAAGCTTATGAGTAGCAAAATTAAACTTCCGTTTCTGAATCTAAAAAAAGTGTCGTTTGCAGATCTTTATGAGGCTCATAAAGGAGACAAAAATGCTGTAGATAAAGATGGAAATACACTCGTTCACCTCGCCGTCATCTATAATAAATACGAGTATTTGAAGTACGAGTATTTCCAAGATCTCAAAAATCAACTAAACATAGAGAATGACTATGGCCTTACTCCAAAGGCCATCGCTGAGTTTTTAGGAAGACCTGTAACCTGTCTTGATCGTCCAGATGCAACACTTTCTGTATATATGAGAAAGAAAGGAAAGATCGTTGATCTAACCGAAGATGAAATAGAAAAGCATTTTAAAATTAAGTACCAAGACAGCCTTGAGTTTAAGAATTACAGCTATTTGAACTACGTCTGCAAAAATAT
>NVUU01000020.1 GCA_002402025.1 Candidatus Aerophobota bacterium | reverse complement strand
TTAATGGATTTACAAGTCTTGCTGGAACTGTATAAGGGGCACTGGTATTAGCTATACCATTAACTCCTGCAACAAGATCAGCTTTTTCTTTGAATGCATCTTTTAATGTTGCGATATCCTCGTATATTTCAGCGGGATATTGACCATGTCCGACAATGTGCTTCTCCATCTTTAGTTCCATGTCGACGATGGCTTTTCTTATTGTTGTTATTGCATCAATTTGACAATTAGCGCCTTGTGCATTTGTTCCGCCGTCACTTGGGATATCAACTATGGTAGTATTTATACGAGCAATCTCTGTTTCAAGATCATATGCAAGATGCCCTAGTTCTGTATCAATTGCAGCTACTCGGCCCTGAAGGGCTGCTGTAAATGCAGTATTTCTTTTTCTGTGAGGAGCAGAAGATTTGAGCCTATTGCCAGTATCTATCACAAGGAAATCATACTCTTGTTGCTCTTCTTGAAGAGTAGCAAGTGCTGTTCTTTGCACTAGACCTGCTTCATAGAATGCTTGCGAACGAGCATCGATAGTACTTTCATCTGCGTCAGTTACTTGCTGTAATGCTACCCTGTGTTGATCAAGTTTCAGCATTCGATCTTGATCATATACTCGAGGACCTGTGTTAAAGGTTCCTGTAGGGCGGCTCTGAGCATGTATCTGTTTTGCAAGAGCATCTACTCGAGCTCTAATGAAAAGGCGTCCTGCGCTAATACGATTTGCAAAAAGAGTTTTCATAGTTGGGAACTTTCCAACCTCATCTGAAGTATCTCTTAAAGTGCCTTCTGTTCCTCTTAAAAGGCGGTTTAATCCAGATCTTTGATCAGGTCCAGCGAAAAATTCACAAATCTGTGCATGTTCATCATTGATTTTTCCCATGATGTCTTGGTAGTGAGCGAGATCTCTTATGTCTGAAAGCTCTACATAAAGAGTCTCTAGCTTTTTCTCAAAATACATGCGTGTGTATTTAACTCTGTCAGCATAAATTTTATCTCTTACGTTTATTGCCTTTTTGTACTGAGAATCTATTGAATAAGCAACAGTTCCTATAAGGTGCCTTGCAGCATTCCCATCGTAGTATCTGTTAAAGCCTTTTAGTTCCTGGAATTCTCCTTCCATATCAGCAAATAAATTTTGAGTCTCAACTGTGTTATAATGAGTCACAGCGTCCTCAAGTTCAACAATATCAGAGTATTTATCAAGACTCTGAGTAATACCTTGTAACTCGAGGCAAATGTTATTCACATTCACAGAAGCGCATTCAGCTTTTGCTTCTCGTAAATAGTCTCCTTGCAGAAGACTATCAGAAGGAGATAGCACTGTTTTAACATACATTGTTCCAGTAAAGCCTCTACTGCCACCAAATGAGAACTGCTCTCCTGCTCGCTTAGCAACTTTTTCCAGAGAAGTATGTTGCATTTCTCTTGAACGTATGCTTGTGCTTGTAAGCCATTTTCTAAATTTTTCGAATTTACCTTTGATTAAGTGAAGTACTTTATCTTCTGTAATTTGCTTTAGTTTGTATTTCCAGAATGTTTGTACAAATTCTTTCAAATGCTGTGGTACACGCTTCAAAAAGTCAGAAGGAAGTCTTAGCATTGTTGCGTCTGGGTAGTACCTTTCGAATAGCCCTAAGCACTCAACTTCAGTATAATCTCTTGTATGCTCAAGATCAGCTAAATAATCCCCGAACTTATCTGGAGCATCTCCAGCACGTACTGCCGCAGCAGTAGTAGCTGCGAGTCCTTCAGCTCTTGAAATATCACCCTTTACGCCAGGTGCATCTTTAAAGGCAGCTTGAAGTGCCCTTGTAATATCATAAAGAAGGCTAAGTTTGGTCCCATCTTGTGCGTGTCTACCTTCGTTCACAAAGAAAGCTTTTGTTGCCTTATACGATGCATAAAGATTTCTTGCATACTTTTCATGTATGCGGATCGGATCATCCCCAGTGTCTTTAACAGGTAGAAACGGAGCAACACTTTGAAAAGCACTATCTAAGTTTGCGTTAGAAGAAGCATTTCTTGCGCTATCGAATGCAGTACGGTCTGAAGTTGCAGAATGTGCAAGTCTTTTAGTAAGCTCTTCATCAAATGCAAGTTGCACAAGTTTGAACTTGCTATGAGCAACATCAATAGCTGCAAGTTTTTCCTCTGCAATTCCTTCTCTTGTTGCAAGAGAAATCGTTCTCTGACGTATTGAAGGGGCTTCTACAGCTTGCTTTGCTGTTCTATATTCTTTAACAGCATGTGCAAAAAGCTCTTTTGCTTTGTAGAGACCGTGAGTATTTACTGTTAACAGTTTATTTAAATAATCAGTCTGAGCAGGGTTATCATAGAGAGCTTCAAGACCGCTGCTTTTATCTTCAAATGCTGTGAACTCTCCATATCTTCCTGTGTGTCCAGTATCTGTTTCTGGTAGGAAGTATTTTCGCTCTAGTTGAACGGTTCTGACTTGAGTATCTGGATCAACATGAACAACAGTTCTTAATGCAACAAGATTCGTTTGCTGTATAGATGCTCTTGGAACTGTTACACCTTCATCTGTTCTTGTGAAATCACAAACAGCGTTTGCTCCATCTTTTCTTGTAAGTGGTATAAAAGATCTCGCCCAGTTGATATGTCCACTGGTATCCCCATATCTTAAATATCCTATTTCTGCTTCAGGTACTGTTATCAGATGGTGATCTCCGTCGCCAACCCCAAAGGATAAAAGAGTGTCGCCTTGCATGAACCTTCCGTAATCTGTAGTCATATTAGCCTCTTAATTATAATTTCTTTTAAAGTAATGATTATACTCTAAAATAATGATTATTATCAACTAAGTATTAAAATATTTATTATTAAAATAATAATTATACGTTTTGTTTATGGTGACTTAAAGGGAGTAAGAGGTCTAAAGGGTCTATAGAAGTGGATATAAGTAACTTAGGCGTCGATATCGATCAGGAGGGTATAGGGAAGCCTAATGGGATAGGTTTGTTGGATCTCTAGAATGACTCTCGAAACCTCCCTCATAGAGGGCCCTTTAAGATGTAGGCTAAAATGGTACTTATCCTTGATTTTGAAGATGCCCTCCTCAATCACAGGCATAATCAGATAATTAGAGCCAAGGCTTTTTATCAGCTCCTTATGGTAGAGCTCTGCGAGATATTTAGCCTTCTTGGGATCCGGTCCCTTTACTACAAGACGCGCAAGATGAGTATATGGGGGATAGACAAAGAGCTTTCTGACTTTGATCTCCTTTGCATAAAAACCCCTGTAGTCTTCTGTCTTAAGATAGGTGAAAAGCTCATGCTCCACCATATAGCTTTGTATAAAAACTTCTCCATCAAGAGGGCCTCTACCAGCTCTTCCTGATACTTGAGCCAGGAGTTGAAAGAGGTTTTCTTCTGCTCGAAAGTTTGGGATATTTAATCCCGAGTCGGCATTAAGAACCCCTACAAGAGTGACCGAGGGGAAATGAAAGCCCTTCGCGATCATCTGCGTTCCAATTAAGACATCGGCTTTGCCTGATTTGAACTGCTTATAGAGCTTTTCATGAGAACCTTTCTTAGAGGTGGTATCAGCATCCATCCGAAGGGTTCTGATCCCTGGAAAAACTCTGTTTAGGATACTCTCTACCTGCTCTGTCCCGATCCCTTTATACTCTAGGGTAGGTTTCTTGCAACTTGGACACTGCCTTGGAGGCGGGCTTAGTATATAGGAGCAGTAGTGGCATTTTAGGTGGTTTTGCTTTTTATGGAAGGTCAGGGACACATCGCAGTGCGGGCATTGGATGGGGCTTGCGCAGTCTGTGCAAAGAAGGAAATTATTAAAGCCTCTTCTGTTTAAAAAGAGCATGACCTGCTCTCCGATCTCAACTCTCTTCTTTATGGCGGTAAGAAGCTTGTTTGAGAGCATACAGCCTCTTTGGCTTTTTTCCCTCTCACTGAGCATATTGATGATTTCGATTTTTGGAAGGTTCGCAGAAGCAGCTCTTTTCTCAAGGTTTGTTAGCGTGTATTTTCCGGCTTTTGCCTTAAAATAGCTCTCGATAGAGGGGGTCGCTGTTCCAAGAACTACTGTGGCCTTTGTAAGGTAAGCTCTCATAATCGCAACATCTTTTGCATGGTAGCAAGGGGTCTCTTCCTGCTGCTTATAGGAGTTTTCATGCTCCTCATCAACGATGATGAGTTTCAAGTCTTTCAGCGGGCAGAAAACAGCAGATCTTGCTCCGAGCATAATCTGCATTTCTCCACTTTTGAGCTTTCTCCACATATCGATCTTTTCTCCATCAGAGAGCCTGTGGTGATAGATCGCAATGGGTTCGTTGAACCTTGCTTTAAAACGCTCGATCATCTGCGTTGTAAGAGCGATCTCAGGAACAAGCATAAGGGCTGCTTGCCCCTTCTCTCTTACCTTTGCGATCGCCTGCATATAGATCTCAGTTTTACCGCTCCCTGTAACCCCGTGGATAAGGTGCGTTCTGTGCTCGTTTTTATTAAGGGATTCTATGATCCGATCGTAGGCGAGTTTCTGCTCATCATTTAATATTTTTGGCTTTGTCTGGAAATGAGGACTCTCATAGAGGATGCTTCTATCGACTTTTCTCTTATCGACTGCAATGAGGTTTTTCTTCTGTAGCGATGCAATAGGTGCTTTAGACACTTTTATCTCTTCTAAGAGCTCTGTTTGAGAGAGAGGTTTATCAGACTTTAATAGAGCTTCTAATATTTTTGATTGAGAAGGGTGCTTTGCTGCATATTCTGMTGCTATAGGGAGTGTTTCTTTCTTTGTTTTTTTAAGAGAGATCATTGTGATGAGCTTATCGCGAACAGCGCTTCTAATAGAGCTTGGGGTAAAAAGCTTAAAGAGCTTTCTGTAAGGTGCTGCATAGTAGCTATGCATCCATAGCATGAGGCTTAGAAGATCTTTTGCGATCCAGTCTTTTTCTAAAAGTGCTGCTATCGGAAGCACTTTTTTGTAATTTGCCGATTCTTTAATATGAAGCACGATCCCTTTTCTTATAGAGCCTCTTACAGGGATAGATACCCTCATTCCTTCTTCAAGATCTTTCGCAAGATCTTCTGTAATGCCATACTCAAGAGGAGCATCAAGCCCTCCCTCTATAATCACATCTGCATAACAAGCAAAGGTTGCTATTTTTTTAGGGGCTGCAGAAGTTTGCACAGAAGGTTCCATAGTGATCGTTTAAGTGAAGGATCTTGCATGTAGATAGTGGGGTCAGGAAGTAGCAGCAGGGGAGTTTTACCAAGGTAACGCTCTTTTCTGGCTGGGAACTCTTGGTAGTATTTCATAAGAGCCTTATGAGAAAAAAACATCGTGTCTATTGCTATGATGAGTTTTAGATGGTCTGTCTTAATTAACTGATCTAGCATCCCTTCATTTTCTATTTTAGAAAGATCTACAAGCTTTGATGAAAAGAAATGATTGTTGATAGCTCCGGCAATCTCACTTAGAAAGCCACTTGCTTTATGCGGAAAAGCAAGGAGTGGTACCTCTGGCATGAACTCTGTAATAAGGTAGGAGGTTTTCTTCCTTTTCGCTCCCTCATCACTTGGTACGTTGAAGTTGATGAATAAAGAAGGCATGACAGCTTCAATAGCCTTTTTCATATCTTCAAGAGGATCTCGTATGGCTTTTTTGGGAGAGGTTATTTTTATATCAAGCGAAGGGGTTTTTTTCTTACCTCTCTTTAAAGGAGTGATTTTTTCTGGGGGATCATCTGCGCTCTTTGGAGCCTCTTTTTCACTTGTGATCTTTTCAGGTTCTTTTGCAGGAGTGGAGGTTTTCTTTTGAGCAGGGAGAGGTGCGCTCTCTTCTTTAACTGCAGATGCATGTGCAAATGCAGGAGCAATTTTCAACTCCTCTTTCATAAAAGATGAAGGAAGAGGTTCCTTCAACCCTTTTAAGTGAGTAATAGCATCTGTGACGATCTTTTGATAAGAGTCTTGCATCGTGTCCCTTTTTCGTGAGGATACAAGAGATAGACAATCACAATCAAGAGATCAAGAAGAAAAAAGAGCTTCTATGTATTCGTTTGGATCAAATGGCATTAAATCATCCAGGGATTCCCCAACACCGATATATTTGATCGGAATATTAAGCTCTTCTCTTATTGCGAGGATAATCCCACCTTTTGCAGAACCATCAAGCTTTGTTAATACGAGGCCATCAAGTGGTGTATACTCATTAAAGATCTTTGCTTGATCTAAGGCGTTTTGACCCGTTGTCGCATCAAGTACAAGAAGGGTTTCATGAGGAGCATTGGGATCGAACTTTTGACACACTTTACGCACTTTTCCAAGCTCTTGCATAAGATCTGTTTTAGATTGCAGCCTTCCTGCTGTATCTGCGATCACAACATCGATACCTCTTGATTTTGCAGCAGAGAACGCATCAAATATCACGGAAGAGGGGTCACCACCTGGCTGTCCTTTTACAATATCAACTTTAAGTCTGTCTGCCCAGATCTCAAGCTGCTCTATTGCAGCGGCTCTAAAAGTATCACCTGCTGCAAGAAGCACAGATTTCTTCTCATCTTTCATGCGCTTTGCAAGCTTTGCGCAGGTGGTGGTCTTACCACTACCGTTTACACCAACAATAAGGATCATGCGAGCAGATGTTGCTTCTTTTACAGTATCGTTTGTTTCTTTATTTAAGATCTCAAGTGCATAAGACTTCATCTCATTGATGTAGTCTTTAACAGATGCTGTGGGATTTTTCTTTGCGAACTTTTGGATCTTGTCTGTGAAGGCAAGAGCGCACTTTGATCCAAGGTCTGCTTCAAAGAGGATTCTCTCGAGTTCTTCAAGCGTTTCCTCGCTCATAGGCTTTTTAAAAAGCTGTTGCAGCTTGTCGGAGAAAATGCTGCGCGTTTTAGACAGGGCTTTTTTGATCTTAGAAAAACCTGATTTCAAAAAAGAAAACATGAAAAATCCTTTAAATAGTAGCTGTTTACGTGTGTAATTTTTTATTGAATCTAAAGAGAGTCTATCACATAAGGAAATTAGAGAGAAGATAGAGGTCTTACCCATGAATATCCATGAATATCAAGCCAAAGAAATTTTAAGGAAATACGACGTCCCGATCCCAAAATATGTCGTTGTTAAATCAAAAAGTGAGATCCCAAAGGCTATAAGTGAGTTGGGGTTAGATCAGGCGATTGTCAAAATCCAGGTGCATGCGGGAGGCCGGGGGAAAGCCGGTGGTGTTAAATTTGCAAAAAGCAAAGAAGAGATCAGCACCTATGCAAATCAGCTACTTGGGATGAAAATGGTCAATAACCAGACAGGACCAGATGGCGTAGTGGCACATCAGATTCTTCTGACAGATCCTGTTGATATCAAAAAAGAATACTATCTTGGCGCGATTATCGATCGGGAAAGTGCAAGAGCGATTCTGATCGCTTCCCCAGAAGGCGGGATGGAGATCGAAGAGGTCGCTGAAAAAACGCCTGAGAAAATCCTAAAACTACCTATCCCATTCGATGGAAAGCTTAAAAGATATCATTTGCTGCGTCTTGTGAATTTCATGGGATGGAAAGGGGATCTTGCAAAGCAAGGGATGAAGCTTGGGTTTGCGATCGGAAAAGCATTTATGGAAACCGATGCATCTCTTCTTGAAATCAATCCCTTAGTAGAAACGCCAGATGGAAAACTCTACGCCGTAGATGCAAAACTTAGCGTCGATGAAAACGCTCTTTTTAGACAAAAAGAAATCGAAGCTTTTTACGATCCAACACAAGTATCGCAAAATGAATCAGAGGCAAAGAAATACGAGCTTGCTTACATCTCGCTTCAGGGGAATATCGGTTGTATGGTGAATGGTGCAGGCCTTGCCATGGCATCGATGGATACGATCAACTTCTTTGGGGGTAAACCTGCAAACTTTCTCGATGTAGGAGGCTCTGCTTCTAAAGAAATCGTTACTGCAGGCTTTAAGATTATTTTGTCCGATCCAAGTGTAAAAGCGATCCTTGTAAACATCTTTGGGGGGATCATGGACTGCGCTGTGATAGCAGAAGGAATTCTTGCAGCAGCAGCAGAACTTTCTATCAACGTACCACTTGTTGTAAGACTCGAAGGCACAAATGTAGATAATGGAAGAAAGATCCTGGAAGAATCAGATTTGGCTATAATCTCTGCTGACAGCTTAGCAGACGCTGCTAAAAAAGCTGTAGAAACCTTGAAAAAATAATGGAGCTATAGTGGGCGTTCTCATAAATAAAAAAACAAAAATCATTACGCAGGGGATTACGGGTTCTGCGGGTTCTTTCCACACAGAGCAAGGGATCGCATATGGCTCAAAATATGTTGGTGGATGTACGCCTGGCAAAGGCGGGATGGAGCATCTCGGTYTTCCTGTTTTTGACACCGTTGCGGAAGCAAAAGAAAAAGTGGATCCTGATGCGACTTTGATCTTTGTACCACCGCCATTTGCAGCAGATGCGATACTTGAAGCAGAAGAATCAGGTATCCCTGTTATTGTTTGCATCACAGAAGGGATCCCTATTAAAGATATGATCGAAGTATCGCAGGTGATGCGGAATTCTAAAACGTCAAGGCTTATTGGACCGAATTGCCCCGGCATCATTACATCTGATGAATGCAAGATCGGGATCATGCCAGGATATATCCATAAAAAAGGAAAGGTAGGCATTGTTTCAAGATCTGGAACGCTTACTTATGAGGCCGTCTGGCAAACAACACTTCTTGATCTTGGACAAACAACATGTATTGGGATCGGTGGTGATCCACTAAACGGAACAGACTTTATAGACTGTCTCGAGCTATTTGAAAAAGATCCTGATACAAAGGGTATTTTGATGATCGGTGAGATCGGCGGTGATGCAGAAGAAAGAGCTGCTGAGTGGATTTCTAAAAACTGCTCAAAACCTGTTGCAAGTTTCATCGCAGGAATGACAGCACCTCCTGGAAGACGGATGGGCCACGCAGGAGCGATTGTTTCCGGTGGTAAAGGAACGGCAAAAGATAAAATCGCAGCACTTAAAAAAGCTGGAGTCACTGTCGCAGATACTCCCGCTGATATGGGCGCTGCCATGAAATCAGCACTGGGAGGATAGAGTTGGGAGCATCAGCAAGAATACCTGTACGCATTTCTCCTATTTTTTGGGTGACAGCAGCCATTATTGGATGGCTCAATAGCAGGAGTCTTATTGGCACCATTGCTTGGATTGCCATCATTTTTGTCTCGATCCTCGTGCATGAGTACGGCCATGCTTTAACATCTCGCTTCTTTGGTCAGTTTCCGAAAATTGAGCTTGTTGCTTTTGGGGGATTAACCTATCCAGAAGGTCCGCCAATAAAACTCTGGAAAGAGTTTATCGTTGTTTTAAATGGTCCTGTGTTTGGATTTTTTCTCTATCTTTTTGGACTTGGGCTTTTGCGTTTTAACTTTATCCAAGCATCTGCACTTTTCCCCTTTGTGAAGATCTTTACCTTCGTGAACCTTTTTTGGACCATTATAAACCTGCTTCCTGTTCTGCCACTTGATGGTGGACAGCTTATGAGGATTGTTTTGGAATCTTTCTTCGGTGTTAAAGGTCTTAAAGGTGCCATGATTACAAGCATAGCATTCTCTATTATCTTTGCTGTCACAGCACTATTTCTCAGCTGGTATTTAATAGGAGCTATTTTTTTTCTATTTGCTTTCCAAAATATCCAATCATGGAAAGTTACAAAGTCTGTGTCTAATGCGGATCAAAGTAGAGATAACCAAGAAGAGCTTAAGCAAGCCGAAGCAGCGCTTATGCGCGGCAATGAAGAAGAAGCTGCAAGAATCTTGAAACATTTGAGAGATTCGTCTCAAAAAGGCATCCTTTTTATTTCAGCAACACAATATCTTGCTCGTATCACTTTCAAAAAAGGGCAGTACAAAGAAACATACGATATGCTCATGTCTATAAGAGAACAGCTCTCAGACGAGTTTTTAGTGCTATTACATTTTGTTTCTTTTGAGGTAGGAGATTTTATCCTCGTAAACGATCTTTCTGCTACCTGCTATCAGAAAGATCCTTCTCTTGAAACAGCACTTCGTAATGCGATTGCTTGTGCATCACTTGTAAAAACAAAGGCTGTTATTGGTTGGCTTGAAGCTGCTGTTCGCTCAGGCCTTGAAAATGTCAAACAGCTTACCGATGAAAAAGCTTTTGATAAGGTGAGACAAGATCCCGATTTTTTGCAATTCATAGAAGATAACAAAGAAGTAGAAAGCTAAAAAAAAGACCCGCATGAAGCGGGCCTTTTCATTTTTAGTTCATCGTTAGTGAGAAGAACCTAGCCATATCCCCGTGTTTCACAAGAATTAAGACCTTTTTACCTTTCTCAATACTTCCAAGAGCTTCGTTAAAGTCTGAGACATTATTGATCTTCTTTTGGTTAAGAGATAGGACGATAAAGCCGGGTTTAAGCCCGATCTTTGCGCCCATAGAACCCTGCTTTACGTCTGTGATCACAACACCTTCATCGTTGGTTACGAGGTTGAAACGTTTTATATTTTCAGAGGAGAGGTTCTCAACAGTGATGCCAAGCAGCTGAGCATTCTCTGACATCATCTGTGAAGATTTGCTGTAGCTACCAAGTGTTACCTGCAGAAGGACGATCTTGCCTTTACGGTTTATCTTGAGAGTAACAACTTTACCAGGCTCGTTGAGCATGACTTCGTTTCGAATGTTTGCAGGAGATTTAATAAGGTTACCACCAACTTCTAAGATCACGTCTCCCTGTTTTACACCAGCTCTTGATGCTGGAGAATCCTCTACAACATCTGCAACAAGGGCTCCTTCTGCTCTATCCATATTGAGAGCTTCTGCGAGATCCTTATCGATTGGTTGCAGCGAAACACCAAGAAAGCCTCTTGAGACAGAACCTTTGTCCACAATCTGTCGGTAAACATTTTGTGCCATGTTAGAAGGGATAGCGAAGCCAATGCCCATGTAACCACCAGATCTTGAGACAATCGCTGTATTGATGCCGATCACATCGCCATCAAGATCGAGAAGTGGACCACCAGAGTTTCCAGGGTTAATCGCAGCATCTGTTTGGATGAAATCTTCAAGCTCTGTGATTTTTAAGTTTTGCCTGCCCTTTGCACTAATAACACCAACTGTAACAGATGCCTCTAGCTGAAATGGATTTCCAACAGCGACAACCCATTCGCCAACTTCCACCTCTTCTGAGTCTCCAAAATCGAGGTAAGGGAAAGTTCTGCCATCTGGATGACTGATTTTAATGACAGCAACGTCTGTTTGAGGATCGCCTCCGACAAGAGTTGCTGTATATTCATTGTTATCGCCATTTTGCAAAACAACAGTCATTTGTTTAGCATTCGCAACAACATGGTAGTTTGTCATGATGTAGCCATCTTTACTTACGATAAAGCCACTACCTTGTGAGATCTGTGCTTGAGGTTTTTGTGGTTTAGATGGTTTACCAAAAAAACGATTGAAGAATTCATCATTGAAAAATCCATACGGGTCTTCACTGTACGCTTCGTTTTCATAACTTGCTTCTACGCGTATGAATACAACAGATGGAATGGCTTTTTTTGCTGTTTGCGTAAATGCTCGAGAAAGCTGTTTTGCAATCGATTTGCCTTTTGAGCCGCAAGAAGAGCAAGAGCTGGCTACCGTTTTTTCTTCTTCTTTGCTTTTTGAAAACAGAACTTTTTCGATCGCTGCAGGCAATGCAAAAGCTGATGTGGAAAAAGCAAAGATGAGTGCGCATCCACATATTATTGATAAAGCCTTTTTCATGAAAATCCTCAAATGTTTATTTTCTATAGAGAAATGGATTATATAAAGAGTGTTTCTTATACCGCAAGGTTAGAAAAAATACTTTATTTAGTTCTAAAAACTATGCGTTACTGTGTAAACAGGAAGCTTATCTGCAAGTGTCACATTCTCTTTTTCTATAAGTGCTTTTTCACAGAAGGTGACAGTTGTCGCTTTCTTTGAAAAATCAAGAAGATGTTTTTCTACAGCATTTTGTATCTGTTTACAATCTGCTGCAAGTAAAGCATCACGATATGCTTGCCTAATCTCTTTTGTTCTATTGTCTCTCATCTGGGAATAAGTGATGGTTGCACGAGAGCCCGGAGAAACAGGAGTGTCCATGCCTTGTATGATACTAAGTTTAGCTTCTTCTACATCCTGATCACTAAATTGAGATAATTTGAGCTCTTCAATGGCATCATCAAATGCTTTAAGAGAAGAGGTGATGTGGGGGTCTCTATAGGCATGCATATAAAAGCTACCAGAGATGCTGTTGTATTGCGCGCCAGAACCATAAGCGCCGCCAACTTCTCTAATCTTTTTGTGAAGTACTTTGTTCTCCATAATGGTGCTAGCAATACTTAGATAAGGAGCGTCAGTGTCAGGTTGCGCGACCGTTTTAAAACCTTTCACAGTAAACGCAACCTGCGTTGCAATGACCCTTGCATGAGAGGGAATCACAGCAAGTGAGAAATCAGAAACCCAGTCTGAGTAGGGATTTTTTTGCATGTCATCAAGACCAAAGAAGTGATTGTTTTCTAAAACTTGTAGATCCTCGGTAGATCCTGAAAAAACAACATCAAAATGGTTTCCATGGAAAAGTTTAGGAGCAAGGTTCTCTAGGTTTTTTTGGATCTCTGGAAGTTTTTTATCGATGTTTTCTGCTAAATCTTTAATGAAATTAAAGTAATTCAACCCATACCAGATGTGATGCAGTTTTGTAGCATTTGAGTTATTGCACATAGCAAGGTCTGTAGCATATGACATCGCACTTGAGTTCAGCCTGTTTTGCATGCTGGTAACAAGTTGAAGCATAAGCTCTTTAATACGCTCTTTTTCATCAAAGCGCGTTTCTTCAAGCATCTCCTTAATGAGCGAGAAAAGCTCTTTGATATTCCTTGATAGAGCCTTGCCCCTGACATGGATTGCAGGTTTGATCATGTCTGGATCTCTACACTGTACATGTGTACCAAGTGATGCCCCTATGTCGCCTGTATGTGCATGCATAAGCTCTAAATTTTCTGTGTAGGATTTTTTTCCGCTTCCAAGCTCTCCGAATAGATAGATGAACAGTCTTGTATATTGCAGCTCTTCTAGGCTGAGTTTTGGAAGAGAGTAAATACAGTCCACATAAACGATGTGGTTTGTAAAACAGTTGTGATAGTAAAGAATAAAGTTCTTGTTATCCCTCTTTTCAAGAGGGAAGTAGACATTTTCTTTCGGCACATCACAAAGAGCTATTTTAGGTAGACAGTCAGCACTATCATGTTCATGCGCTTTTTGAAAAGCTTCTAAATCATGAGTATCTTTAATGATTTTGTCAGCTTCTTCCTTTTTTAGAGCTTTCTTAAGAGCTTTGAGCGTTTCTTCTTCTTGCTTGTTGTCTTCTTCTGTTAAATGAAGATCAGGCTTCATGATGCAGCGAACAAAATGCGTGTTGTCGATAAAGTACTTATGCAAAATTCCTGATAGATATTTTGGATCGCTTGTGAGTTTTAAAAGCTTTTCAAAAAGAGAATGGATAACAAGAGCGTTTTCAGCAGGGCATCCATGCATCCTTGGAAGAGCTGCTCTAAAAAAGAGGCTCAGACCAAAAGGTTGATAGTCTCCTGTGATTTCCGATCTTGAAAACTCTAGCTGATGTAAAGCAGAATCAATCAACTTTTTATCTATGCCATCTTTTGCAAGTTGTTTCAAAGTATCAAAGATGAGCTTTTCGATTTTATCCGCACTCTTTTCCTCAGTACCTCTACATAAAATAAAGTAAGGGGTCTCGCTCATCTCGACATCAATAAAGGCATCAGCACCTCTTGTAAGACCTGATGTTAAAAGAGCGTGCTTGAGAGGAGAGGCGTCAGTATCCATCAAGATAGAGTCAAGAAGGCAAAGTGCCAAAATATCTTCCTGATCTTTTACAGGAGCTGTTAGCCAAGCAAAGCCAACAAATGTTTTATTCGAAACATCTTCATCTTGTGTTGCATAACTTGTAACGACGTGTTTTTTTTCTGCAAATCGTTTTTGTAGAGGTATTGCTGGAAGAGGAGGAAGCTTTTCTGCGTCTTTTAAAATGCGCTCTTCAATAAATTTCAAATGTTGTTCGAGTGGAAGATTTCCATAGAAATAAAATAGACATCTACTTGGGTGATAGTAGGTCTTATGGAATTCTACGAACTCTTCATAGGAGAGATTTGGGATTTCTTTGGGGTCCCCACCAGAGTTGTGGCAATAAGGAAGATCGGGCATGAGCTTTTTATTTGTTGCATGCCAGATCCTTGTATCCGGCGCGCTAAGAGATCCTTTCATTTCATTGTAGACAATGCCTTTGTAGAGAAGGTTAGAAGAAGGATCGTCTTTTTTCTCGAACTCAAGTCGATGTCCTTCTTGGAGGAAGCTTAATCTATTCAAGATAGGGTTGAATACAGCATCTAAATAAACATCAAGGAGGTTATAGAAATCATTCTCTACCTGCGATGCTGCAGGGTAGCAAGTGAAATCAGGACCTGTCATTGCGTTCATAAAAGTGTTCAGTGATCTTCTTATCATCCCAAAGAAGGGATCCTTAATGGGGTATTTTTTCGAGCCGCAGAGAACTGTGTGTTCTAGGATATGAGGAACCCCATTATCGCTTGATGGAAGCGTTTGGAAATTTAAGCTAAAGAGGTTTTCTTTGTCATCATTCGCGATTTGCATGATTTTAGCACCGCACCTATGCTCTAGTTCATAGAGAATGCTACGTAGTTCTTTGATTTCGATTGCTTTTGTAACTTTGAAATGACCAATAGTGTCGCCAATTTGATATGAAAGAGTCTTTGTCATGATGTTTGATACCTTTGGATTTTTCTAATGACGATACAAAAATAGAGAAGTTCTTGCAAGAGAAAGCATTGATAAAAAAAAGGCAGGTTAAAAACCTGCCTTTTATCTTTAGTTCCAAGTAAGAGTTGAAGAGGATTGGTATTCTGTCACTCTTGTCTCAAAGAAGTTTTTCTCTTTCCCAAGATCGATGGTTTCACTCATCCATGGGAAAGGGTTCTTTGCGCCATACTGCGCTTTAAGACCGATACGTTCTAACCTGCGATCACCGATATGCCTTGCATACTCTTTGAACATTGGGCCGTTTAACCCGAGTATACCAACAGGTAGACAGTCAGATGCGTAGTTTGCTTCAAGTTCCACGGCTTCCATAATAAGATCTGTGGTGTATTTTTGGAACTCAGGTGTCCAGATCTCAGGGTTTTCTTCTTTGATCCMRTTRWTAAKWTCGATMCCGAAATTTAGATGGATAGTCTCATCACGAAGGATGTATTGGAACTGCTCTCCAATCCCTGTCATCTTGTTTTGTCTGTTGAATGATAAGATYATCGCAAAGCCGCTATAAAAGAAAATTCCTTCCATGATGATATAGAAGCCAATCAGGTTCTCTAGGAACTTTTGCTTTCCTTCAAAAGTTTCTGTTGAGAAATCTTGATTCAAGATTTGTTCTGTAAGATTCATCTCAAACTTATCTTTAGCATGGATGGAGTTCACCTCGTTGTACATATTAAAAATCTCGCCTTCGTCAAGGTTCAAAGATTCTACGATGTAGTGGAAGGTATGCGTATGAATCGCTTCTTCAAAAGCCTGGCGTAGCAGATACTGACGAGCTTCTGGGTTTGTCACGTACTTATAAATCGCAAGTGTGATGTTATTTGCAACAAGACTTTCTGCTGTGCAGAAGAAACCAAGGTTTCTCTTGATCACTTGTCTTTCTGCATCAGAAAGATCGTTTGACTTCCATAGCTCGATGTCTTTTGCCATCGGAACTTCTGTTGGCATCCAGTGGTTCGCACATCCATTAAGGTAGTGTTCCCATGCCCATTTGTATTTCAGGGGCATAAGCTGGTTCACATCAACAGTCGTACAGTTAATGAGCCGCTTTTCAGTGGCCTGCACCCTTTTTCCCTCGCCAACTTCTATTTCTGAAGCTTTATCAGGACTACTTTTATTTGATTCTGACATTTATTATTTCCTCTACTATTTGTTTATTGGCAGCTCTCGCAACCTTCTTCCAAGTTACATACAATAGGTTTTGATGGTTCCCTTTGTACCTGCACTCTACTTGAAGGAGATGCGTTTTTCATCCAACGAGGCTGCAGACCTCTTTTATTTATGTCTGTTGTAGATTTTTCTACCTGTGTGGCACCAAGGCTACGCAAATAATACGTTGTCTTTACACCCTTTTTCCAAGCAGTTTTGTACATGGAATCAAGCTTTTTGCCACTTGCTTCTGCAAGATAAAGGTTCAGCGACTGACCCATGTCGATCCATTTTTGACGTCTTGCACCGCACTCAATAAGCCAATCAGGGTCAATATCAAACGCTGTAAGATAAATTCTTTTTATCTCATCTGGGATCCTTTCAATCTCATTTAAGCATCCATCGAAATATTTGAGATCGTCAACCATTTGCGCGTCCCAAATCTTGAGCTCTTTGAGCTTATCAACAAGGTAAGTGTTCACGACGGTGAACTCACCAGAAAGGTTAGATTTTACAAAAAGGTGTTTGTAAGCAGGCTCTATAGACGCTGATACCCCAAGGATGTTTGCAATGGTTGCAGTTGGTGCAATCGCCATAGTGTTCGAATTACGCATGCCATGCTCCTTAATAGAGGTTCTTACTTTATCCCAAGGAAGTGTTGAGGATTTATCAAGATCAAGCTCTTCTCCTCGTTCTTCTTCAAGAAGTTTAAGAGTATCTATTGGAAGAAGGCCTCTATCCCACTTTGATCCTTTATAGGTTTGGTATGTACCACGCTCTTTTGCGAGTTTTGAGGATGCCATAATTGCGTAATAAGAAATAAGCTCATGGCATCTGTCTGCGAACTCTACAGCTTCATGTGATGCGTAGCTGATGCCTTGTATATAAAGAGCATCCTGGAATCCCATGATGCCAAGACCAATAGGTCGATGCTTTAAGTTAGAGTATTCTGCCTCTTTAATAGGGTAAAAATTTGTGTCGATGACGTTATCGAGCATACGGATTGCTGTTGTCACAGTCTTTTCAAGCTTTTCTTTGTTGATGCCATCTTTGCTCACGTGCTGAACAAGGTTGATGGACCCGAGGTTACAAACAGCTGTTTCTGTTTCTGATGAGTTGAGCAAAATCTCAACACATAGATTTGAGCTATGAACAACGCCTACGTGATCTTGTGGAGATCTGATATTTGATGGGTCTTTAAATGTGATCCAAGGATGGCCTGTTTCAAAGAGCATGCTTAGCATCTTACGCCAAAGATCTACAGATTCTACTTCTTTATGAAGTTTGATCTTTCCGTCTTTTGCCATCGCTTCATATTCTTCGTAACGCTTTTCAAATTTTTTGCCATAAAGATCATGAAGATCAGGAACATCGTTTGGACTAAAGAGTGTCCATTTTTTCTTTGCTATCAAACGTTTCATGAAAAGATCTGGGATCCAGTTCGCAGTGTTCATGTCGTGTGTTCTTCTTCGCTCATCACCAGTGTTTTTACGAAGCTCTAAAAAGTCTTCGATATCAAGGTGCCAAGTTTCAAGGTATGCACACATAGCGCCTTTTCTCTTTCCACCTTGGTTTACAGCAACAGCTGTGTCGTTTGCGACCTTAAGGAAAGGGATCACACCTTGGCTCTTTCCATTCGTGCCTTTAATCACAGAACCTGTCGCTCTTACATTCGTCCAATCGTTACCGATGCCCCCGGCCCATTTAGAGAGCTGCGCATCATCCGAGATTGTTTTGAAGATATGGTGCAAATCATCCATAACAGTTGCGAGGTAACAAGAACTTAGCTGCGAGTGCGTTGTTCCTGCATTGAATAGTGTCGGTGTTGCAGAAGAGTAATGGAACTGAGAAAGAAGGCTATAAAATTCGATAGCTCTTTCTGTCTTATTATCTTCGTTGAAGCAAAGACCCATAGCAACACGCATCCAGAAGATTTGCGGTGTTTCAAGTCTTCTTTGATCTTCATGAATAAAGTAGCGATCATAAAGTGTTTGTAGACCAAGATACTGGAAGTTATCATCACGTGTAATTTCCATAGCATCTGCAAGAGCGTCAAGGTCGAACTCAAGAAGCTCTTTTGCAAGACGATCTAAGTTGATGCCATGCTTGATATACCATTTGAAGTAGTGCTTATGCTTGCTCTCAAGTTTTGGATGTGATGTTTTAATTCCAACGGTTTCTCTGTAAAGCGTATCAAGAAGAAGTCTTGCTGCAACTTTAGAATAAGCAGGCTCTACTTCGATTTTAACTTTTGCTGCCATGACGTGAGAGATATCGATTTCTTCTTCTTTAATCCCATCATAGAAGTTTAGGATGGTGGCTTCTACAAGGTCATCGCTTGAAACAAGCTCTTCAAGTCCGAGACAAGCATGCTTCATATGTTTTTTGATCTCAGACTCTGTGACAAATTTTTCGGATCCGTCTTTCATCTGCATCTTGAATTTTCTCTGCTTCTCGTGATGCTCTGTTTTCTCTTTGCTGACTTTAACTGTTTGCTGGCCAAGGGAAGCTCTTGTCAAAATATACTCTTTTGCGATCTCAAAGTAGCCATCGTTCATGAGATGGTTTTCTATTAAATCTTGGATCTCATTAACGTGAAGGGCTTTTGTTTGAAAGCTGTCAATAGCGTCGATGACAACTTTTTCTGTCACAACATTTACAGCATCAACAATATCATGMRRSGYWKYACCTKMMYMWTCAWSMWRMSRWCKAMMRGCWTYYWCRMTTKYSRMASYRMYKTTAATCRRAKTCTTGATCTCTTTAGCCGCTTCGGCAGAGCGCTGAGAAAGCGTTTGAATATTTCAGTTCTGCTGCGGCGCAGGGGCATGTTGATGCGGAGTATGCCGTTGGACTTTGTTATTTT
>NVUU01000019.1 GCA_002402025.1 Candidatus Aerophobota bacterium | reverse complement strand
CTTGGGGTAGAGCTTCCTTTGAATCAAGTTCCTCGGCTTCAGAAGATGATGATCAAAAAATGTAATATAGAAGGTAAACCCGCGGTTATTGCAACTCAGATGCTTGAATCCATGATCAATCATCCAAGACCAACGCGTGCTGAAGTATCAGACGTTGCCAATGCGATTTATGACAGTGCATCATGTGTGATGCTTTCAGGTGAAACAGCCATTGGTAAATATCCCATTGCCTCTGCCCAAATGATGAGTAGTATTGTAGAAGAGGCAGAGAAGGATTTCGAGTATCGCAAATTCTTCAGATCTTTTGACTTTAGTTCTAAAGATATCTCTACCTCAGTAGCTGTTGCAACCGTGAAGACGGCCTATAGCTCAGATGCTCAAGCGATTTTCACCTATACAAGTAGTGGCTTTACAGCAAGATTGATTTCAAGGCTTCGTCCAAAGATTCCGATTATTTCCCTTACCTCGAGTAAAAAAACCTTTGATCAGCTCTCTTTTCTTTGGGGTGTTGTTCCCGTTTACCATGAGTATAAAACAAGGGAAGAGGCATTTAATCTCGCGACTTGTTTTGCCCTATCAAATCACTATGTTCACTATGGGGATACTGTTCTTGTTACTTCCGGAACGCCATTTGGGGTTAGAGGCACAACCAATATGATGATCGTAAAGAGCATTGGTAAGGTTGCAGCAAGAGGGAAACCATCAAAGGGTAAACAAGCGTATGGAGAAGCGATTTTTGTTTTAACTCATGAGAAAGAATATGAGACAGAAGGAAAAATCGTAATTCTTGCACATTGCCAAGCCGAGTATGAAGAACATTTAAAATCTTGCGCCGGAATTATTCTTCAAAACCATAGAGACGACTCTGCATCAGAAGAATCGGCAATTGGAATAAGTAAGAAATATAATATTCCTATTGTAGTTCAAGCAGAAAGTGCTCGAAGTCTCATCCAAGAAGGGGAAATGGTTACGCTCGACCCTAACAAGGGACTTGTCTTTGAAGGAGAGATTTCATCAGAAGAAGAAGTTTTGAAAGAAGTCTGCTCTTCTATCAATAAAAAAGAATGTCAGTAAAGCATCTGCGAGGCGATAGCCCCAGAGGTTATCGCAGCGGTTTCCGCACGCAAGGTGTTTGGGCTCAGTAAACAAATCGTAGCTTTTTCCAAAAGAAGTTTCTTTTCTTTTTCATGCCAGCCGCTTTCTGGTCCAATGATTATTGTAATGTCTTCTTCTTTCTCAAGAAGGGTCGTAAGTTTTGTAGCATTTTTTTGCAGATCGCAGAAAAAGCATTTTCGTTTAAGTACTTCGGTAAGCTCTGTATAGGTTAGCTTTGGCATAAAAAGCCTTCCTGACTGCTTGAGGGCTGATATAAGGTGCCGCTCGAGCCTGTTTTTTGTATGATTGCTCACATGTTCTTTTTCTGAATAAATCGCTGGGAAGATGAAAATTTCAAAAGCTCCAAGCTCTGTGAGCTTTTCTACAGCGAGTTCAAGAGAAGAAGGTTTTAAATTTGCAATAGCAATGGAGAATTTTCGAGTATTCTCTTTTTCTTTTGTGATGGAAGCAACTTTTACTTCTGCCTTTTTCTTCTCAATGGAGGCGATATGGGCTTTTGCAAGAGAGCCCTTTCCGTCAACAAGCTCAATCTCATCATTTTTTTTTTGTCTCATGACACGTGTCATATGATGAAGTTCTTCATCTTCTATGAAATAGGTTGAATGCTCATTGAGAGCTTTATCTATGTAGAATCTATTGTGTGGCATCAGTTTTTTCCCAAAGTGTTCCAGGTCTGCAAATGGCTCTTTTTATAACATCTGTAAAGCTGTATTCAATCTGCTCAGATAGATGTTCTGTTGCATCTTTTTTCAAATCGTTGAAGTCCACAACTTTCATTGCGCTAAGTGACAGAAAATGCTTTTTAAGTTTTTTATATTTACTGAAGTTATAGATGATCTTGAACCTATAGTCTCTTATGTAGATATCTTCATGGCTTTCATAACAGATTGTTTCAACATCTTCTAGTAGAAGGTCTTTTTCAAAGGCCTTTGGGAGCATAAGAGTTATAAAAGCAAGAGGATAGATTTCTCTAAAAACCTTCATTTCGTTTTTTATCGCCATGAATTCAGAAGGATCATCTGGCATGATGATCAGCATGCAGTCGTACCGATAGCGGTAATAGACGTTTCTTGGGGTTTCTTGTTTCCAGCGGTTGTGCTGCCACAGCCACTCTCCGGGGTTCTCCAAAATGCTTTGCTCAAATATTTTTAATGTCTTTGTCATAAGGATTGGCATTTCAGTATCAATAGAATTCTCAAAATTCGGCCAAATAGGGTCCGAGTATTTAATGTAGTATTTACCTTTTTTTCTTCTTGTTGTTGCAACTATAATCGGGCATTTTGCTTTGTATGCAAGAAGAGCTGGAGAGGGAGAGGTCCAAGCAAGTCTTCCAAGGAACTCGCAGCTAAAGCCACTCTCTGGCATTCCCTGATCCCCAACGATTCCAAGAAAAAGACCTCTTTTTAAAGCCTTAAATCCTTCCTTAATCGCATTTTGTGGAGAGATCATGTTTCCTCCAAAACGCTCTCTAATAGATTGTATCCAATCATAGATATATAGATTTTTTATAGGTCTTCCAATAGCAACACCTGGCATCCTTATTGTTCCCTCAAGAAAAAGAACTTCCCAGTTGGATTGATGACCACAGAAAAAAACAATACCCTGTTTTTTTTTGATAAAGGCATCTGCAAGCTCTGGGTTTTCGCAGATAACCGATTTAGAAATGTTTGGCTCATTTGCAAATTTCGGATATTCTAGACATGTGGTGACAAGGTTCTGAAAAGATTCAATCGCGATGTTCTTAAGCTCTCTTTCGCTTAAGTTGAGGTCTTTTGCAAGGGATAAGTTGGAAAGGGTTTTCTTTCTAAAGTTCGTATGGAGGTGGTAAGCAAAATATCCTATGACTTTACCAATGAGGTGGATACTCCTATGTGGAAGTAGCTTTAGAGGAGTGAAAAGAGCGTGAAGCAAACGGAAGGCAAAAAGTTGTTTATTCATCAGAATCTGTAAAGCTTAAGGAAATATCAATAAGATTACCGATTTGGTTAGAAAAATCCAAATGTTTTACGGAATTTCTTATAGAGGTTGCATGTATCCATGTCTTAGGTGTGGAAATAGCATCTTCCATGGCTTTTGCAAGGCAGGCTGGATCTTTGAGAGTTTCTAGGGTGGTTCCGGTCTCTTTGCTGAGGATTTCATGACCCCCATTATATGGGGAAGAGATTACATAAAGCCCCATGGCAAGCGCTTCGATTGTGACATTTGCGAAGGGATCATAGAAAGAGGGGATGATGAGACAATCACTTAGCTGATAGAATTTTCTCACATCACTCTGGGATCCATAAAAACTCACGTTTTTGGAAATGCCAAGCTTGTCTGCCTGTGTGATGAAAGCCTTCATGTTCTTATCTTTACCAACAACAGAGAGATGTATATCTTTATTTTTTATCATGGAAAAAGCTTGCAAGAGCACATCAAGACCTTTTCTTCTGTAATCATTTCCTATAAATAAAAAGTGGTAGTCCGCGGGATCTAGATGGAGGCTGCTTGCTACTTTTGCTTTTTTCTCAAGCCAGGTATCGAAATCTTTCTGCATGTCATTCCATTCAACGCCGTTGTGAACGACATGGATTTTTTTTTCATCGACCTTGTAGTAAGAAAGGATTTCGTTTTTCACCATGTTTGAGTTTGTGAAAAGGCATTGTAGTTTGGGATGTTCAAAGGCTTGTTTTTCAATGGATAGGATGAGTCTATGAAGAGGATTGATAGGAAGGGACATTCTTCTAAGCAAAGAAGAAGTGCTTTTTCTTCTTTTTAAGAAAACACGATGTACTCCATTTCCTGCGCGTATATGAGTTTGGAATCGCGTTCGATCAAGTCCAAAGACAACGTCAAAATCCTGTTTTTTTAAATATCGTCTAACATTCGTGTCGAAATGCTCGACTCTTCTTAGTGAAAAATACTTTGGGACCGGAAATGTTTTAAAATCAAAATGAGGGTGGTTATGAAATTTTTTCATTTCATCACCACTAAGTAGAGTGACGTCACAACCTTTTTTAGCAAAAGCTTCCGCAATACGGTAGGTATACTTTTCTAGGCCACCATAATTATCAAGACGTTGCTTTAGGATGTAGACTTTTTTGCTTTCACTCATGATTGGATTCGGTAATGTTAATCTTGTTTCCTTGCATTTCAATATCAAGTTTGAATCGTTTGAAATCGGGACGATAAAGGGTAAAGCGATTCATGTAGCTTCTGAATCGGTTTCTTAAATATTCTTCCCGAATCTTTGGTTGAAGATTGTGTAGATCTTCGTCTGATGAATCAGAAAGAAGAGTGCTTACATATCGATCTTCAAGGACTTTTGGATTTACGAACTGAACGGTCCAATCGAGTTGGTTTTGATCCGGTTTAGGGTTTGCGATTACAGTAATTCCTATCATGTCACTAATGGTCTCTAAAAAGAGTTCACTCACGCCTTTTGCATAAAGGGGCTGGTTTATGAGTTTTATCCCGCTCTTGTTTTCAACCATTTCATTAGAAACAATGCCAAGCTTTTGCGGGTTTAGGGCCAGTATAAGATGCGGCGGTACGAAAAGACTTATAGGGATAGGGTGATTGATTGGAATAAGTTCCGATCTTACAAAATCAATTCTTAAAAATTTCGCATCGGGGTCATCGATTGTAATCGGCGAGGTGGAAAGAATAGGAATAGAAACATGTTTCCAATGTTTCGGAACAAAAAAGCTCACGACATCAGATTCTTTGCCGCTTGATGATTGCAAATCATCCAACTGAGATTCTGAAATATCATTTAAGTTGAAGGTGAGCTTAATCCCTCTATTCTTTACTTCTTTCACAATATCTTCTGGACCACTGATATTTAGATTGAGTTGATATGGCCAGATATCAAGGAACTGATATCCTTTCGGGGCTTGTCCGATAGGCTGCGTGATGATAACAGGTATCCTTTCCATAACAAGGTTCGTAAGTTTAATAATGAAATTCTTATGCGAAATCTTGTTAATTCTTCTTGTAAGGTTGATGTCGGGATTCAAGGAAAGAAGATTTTTCTTTGAAATCGTTGCAATCCATTCTTTGCTTTGATTGACAGCATCGATGACAACTTCGATGTCATTGGATGTAAGTTCATCAAGAAGGTTTTTATTACCGCTAAGAGTAAGTGTGACTCTTTTTTGAAGTAGGCCATTGGATTGAAGACCTTCTACAGTTTTACCCTCAGGGATATTTAAAATACGGATGCCTATATTACTAATTGTTTTTGTAGTTGCCATAGATTGAGACACAACAAACCAAACAATGATAGCAAGGATAAAAGAAATGAGTTTCCTTGGCCAGTTCTGTATAAATATCCTAATAATTAATGACTTCATCGTTTAAACCACTCAAGAATGTTGAATCGCGATTGGATAGGCTTTTTTGCAGGTTGGTTGAAGATACTTCTAATGATACCTTTGAATCGATCGACTTTGACTCCTCTTGTCATGATACCGTCTCGTGCTATAGAGACTTTTCCTGTTTCTTCCGATACGACAATGATGAGAGAATCTGTTAGTTGGCTTGCTCCAAGTCCGGCTCTATGTCTTGTTCCCATTGTTTTAGCGATTTGAGAAGAATCTTCTGCAAGTGGTAAAATTACTGCCGCAGAGACGATAGTCAGATCTCGGATAATGATAGCACCATCATGGAGCGGTGTCGTTGTCGCAAAAATCGATTCTAGTAGTTCTGATGAAAATATTGCTCGTAGCATCACGCCTTTTCTTGCAAATTCATCAAGGGTATCTTCATTCTCAAGTGCAATTAAAGCACCAATGCGTTTGTCAGAAAGTCTATAAGTAGAGGTGGCAAGCTGATCTAAAAATTTATCAAATTCTGTAATTTCCCTATACCGTCTTCCTTTTAAGCTGAGTTTTGAAAGGGCAACACGAAGTTCTGGTTGAAAAATAACAAGAATGGCAATCACAGCAACATTTGCAAAAAGTAACATAAGCTTGTGAACAACAGGAAGTCTTAGCCAAGCAGAAGCTGCAAAGATTAGAAGAAAAGCAAGTAGACCAAGAACGAGATCCATCGATCTCGTATTCCAAAAGAAAGACAGCAGGTAGTTGATCATCACACCGATGATAACCACCTCMATTATAGGAACAGTGATATGTATAAAATGCATACTATTCTCTTTATTGCTTTTCTTAGATCATTCTCTTAAATTTGCAAATAAAGTCAAAAATAAAATCGACGCTTTTTAAAATATTTGCACATTAAGAATTGTTGCTGAAATTATTCGTAGGTTGCCACTTCTCGCTCATGGCTTTCGAATCGATTGAAAATTCTTGCGAGATCATTGTGTTCTTTGACGTCGTGAACACGAATAATGTCAGCACCACTAAGTACCGCTATTGTATTTAAGATGATGGTTGCTGGCAAGCACTCTTCACTTTTTTTACCAACAAATTTTCCGAGGTATCTTGAGCCTCCGATGAGGAGGCGATATCCAAGATCTTTTAACTTTGAAATAGACTTGTAAATATCGATTTTATGATCGATATTTTTTCCGAATCCAAGACCTGGATCAATGATGATTTGTGAACTTTGGACACCTTCATGAAGAAGAAGAGAAATTCTTTTTTCGAACCACATGAGTAGTGAAGGGATCACTCCGTCCTCATACTTCGGACAAACTTGCATATTTTGAGTAGTGCCTTTTTTATGCATAATACAGATATCGACTTGATAACTTGCGGCAAGCGTTCTCATCTCACCATTTTCGAAACCTGAAACATCATTGATCATTCTAACGCCAAGTTCTAGCGCTTTCTTTGCAACGGCAGGCTTTTGTGTGTCGATGGAAATGGGTATGGGATAGTCTCCACCAAGAGCTTCAAGCAATGGGACAATGCGAGAGAGTTCTTCTTCTTCTGTGATTGGAATAGAGCCAGGCTTTGTGGTTTCACCACCTATGTCCAGGATATCAGCGCCTTCTTCATAAATGCCGTATGCTCGCTCTACCGCATCATCAAGATTTTGATATCTACCACCATCAAAAAAAGAGTCGGGGGTGATGTTTAGAACTCCCATGATTTTAGGTGAATGAAATTTCAAAGATACTCCCTGATTGAAACGGGCTACAATCTTAAGGGAATTGTAAAGATTATTGCAAGATAGATATTTTGAGCTGTAAGTTTAGATTTGACAATAAAATTCTATGTTGTAGCATGAAATCCTGATTTACATTTGACAGAGGCTTTTTATGGACGTTGTTATGCTCTCGCGAATTCAATTTGGATTTACAATCGGCTTCCATTATTTATTTCCGCCTCTAAGCATAGGACTATCCTTAATGATTGTGATCAWGGAAGGGATGTTTATCCGTACACGTAATGAAAAATACAAAANGATGGCCATCTTTTGGACAAAGATTTTTGCGCTCTCTTTTGCTATGGGAGTAGCGACGGGTATTGTTATGGTATTTGCCTTCGGAAACAACTGGGCAAGATACTCTAAATTTGTTGGGGATGTATTTGGATCGGCACTTGCAGCAGAAGGAATATTTGCATTCTTTTTAGAAGCCGGGTTTATTGGTCTTATGCTTTTCGGTTGGGACAAAGTGAGTAGGGGCATTCACTATATGTCTACGATCCTTGTTGCATTTGGTGCGCATTTCAGTGCGGTTTGGATATGTATTGCAAACTCGTGGATGCAGACTCCCGCAGGATACAAGATTATTGGAGAAGGAGAGCAAACTCGAGCTGTTATTACCCATTACTGGGAGATGATATTCAACCCATCTGCAATGACTAGAATTGGTCATGTAATTATTGGATGTTGGCTTACAGGGGCTTTTATTGTACTTAGTATAGCTGCGTACTATATGCTTCGAAAAAAACATTTAGAGTTTGCCAAATCATCAATGAAAGTTGGTTTGATTGTGGGAGGCATTGCAGTTCTTCTTCAGTTGGTTTCTGCGGATTCTACTTCAAGAGGAGTTGCAAAATATCAACCTGAGAAGCTTGCTGCAATGGAAGGAGTTTTTGAGACAAAGCCTCATACACCTTTTGCTCTTGTTGGATATCCAGACA
Source organism: Candidatus Aerophobota bacterium (assembly GCA_002402025.1). Lineage (GTDB taxonomy): Bacteria > Chlamydiota > Chlamydiia > Chlamydiales. The sequence goes on along the minus strand of NVUU01000019.1, from coordinate 10,866 downwards.
TGGAGAAAAAAGAAACGATAGGACTTAAGATTCCTTCGCTTTTAAGTTTCCTTGTCTACCGCAACCCAGTTCCTGCTGTGATCGGACTTGATCAATTTAAAAGAGAAGATTGGCCAAATGTTCCTCTTGTATTTTCAACTTATCATATCATGATTGGATGCTGGTTTTTAATGTTTCTTGGGATCCTCTTTGGTTGCATTTTTTGGTGGAGAGGTACGATTCAGAATGCTAAGGGAACTTTAGGATTTCTAATTGTTTCGGTACTTTGGCCTTATATTGGAAACCAAACAGGTTGGTATACTGCAGAGTTTGGACGGCAGCCTTGGATCGTTTATAGAATCATGCGGACAACACATGGAGTATCAAGATCGATTTCAGCAGGACAAGTGCTTGGGTCTTTGATCATGTTTGTCACGATTTACTCTCTTCTTTTCTCCCTTTTCATTTTTCTACTTAACAGAAAAATCCAACATGGTCCTGAAGAACAGAAAGAACTTGATGGTGTGTATTCAGACCCTTTAGGTCTCTAAAATTTAAACGTAGGTACAGGAATATGTTTACGCTAGAGTTAATTTGGTACTCTGTGATTTGTCTGTCAGTAGTAGCTTATGTGATCCTAGATGGTTTTGATTTAGGGGTTGGAATGGTCCATCTTTTTACATCGAAAGATGAGGAAAGAAGGATCATGCTAAATGCTATTGGTCCTGTTTGGGATGGCAATGAAGTATGGATCATTATTGTTAGCGGTGGTCTCCTTGCAGGCTTTCCAGGAGCTTATGCAACGATCTGCTCTGCTTTCTATGTTCCCATTATGATATTTCTTGCAGGGATTATTTTTAGAGCTGTTTCAATAGAGTTTCGCTCCAAGCTTGAAAGCGTGCGTTGGAGACATTTTTGGGATGCGATGTTCTCTATTTCAAGTTATGTGATTTCCTTTATTTTAGGAATTTTACTCGGGAATCTTGTAATGGGCATTCCTATAGATGTAAATGGTGTATTTCATGGGACATTTTGGTCCTTCTTTACTCCCTATACAATCTTGATGGGGATTACAGGTATTGCTCTTTTCATGATGCATGGATGTATCTATCTTGTTATGAAAACAGAAGGTGAATTCCATGATAAAGTGAGCGTATGGTCGATCTCAGCCATGGTTTTTTTCATCATTACTTATGTAACGCTTACACTTGGAACATTGACGTTCATGCCACACATGCAGGATCTTATGCGTGAGATGCCTTATCTTTATGTGATAGGGCTTGTTGCAATGCTGCTTATTGCAAATATCCCAAGGTGTCTTCGAAAAAAAAAAGGCGGCTGGGCGTTTGTTTCTTCAGCTGGTGCGATATTTTTTCTTCTCGTGCTTTTTGGGCTGGGTGTTTTTCCAAACATTGTAAGATCTACTATTGATCCTGTTATGAATAACATCACTCTTTATAACTCAGCTTCTTCTAAATACACACTTAGGATTATCTTGATTGTTGCAGCCATTGGAGTGCCGCTTGTGTTTGCTTATGGTTGGTGGATCTATAGAATATTTAGAGGGAAAGTCAAACTAGATAAATGGAGTTACTAACTGTATCTAACCAGCTCTTCTGGTACTTGGGTTGCAAGTAGGTAAAATTCTACGGGTAGCAAAACGTTTTGGTGCTAATAGGGGCTTGTCTTTTTCCTTAGTAGAAGAAGGTTTTATTTTGCCCTTCTGTCTTTATACTTGTTTACAGAGCCATAATATCACCGCAGTTTTCCAGACCATCCTAGTTTGGTTCTCAAGGTAGAGAAATAGTCTCTGCGATTTAAGTTAACAAGTTTGAAGACTTTGTCGCTTTTTTTGAATGTAAAATATTCTCTTTGCTTTAGCTGGAAGTGTTCTAGACCATCTGCAACAACTTCAATGGGGTCGTACTCGCTTAAATACTCAATTTTAATGGTGTGATCTGTTGTGAGCACGATCGGTCTATTGGAGATCGTATGGGGGCAGATAGGTGTGATGACAACGCCATTTAGGCTTGGCGATAAAATGGGCCCGCCTGCTGCAAGAGAATATGCTGTTGAGCCGTTTGGTGTTGATAAAATGATGCCATCTGCTTCGAAAGTGTTTAAGTAAAGATCATCAACATAGATGGAGAGCTCGATTAAGGAGGAGTTTTTAGCTCTATGGATGACGAAGTCGTTCAGTACGTATGAGATTTTATTATTTGGAGCGGTACCTTCGATAATGATACGGTTTTCTATTGTGTAGGCACCAGATAGAAGATCTTGCAAACTAGCTTTTACATCAGAGATAGGAATGTCTGCCATGAAGCCAAGGTGTCCGAGGTTGATTCCGAGGATCGCAGCATCAAGGTCCATGTGTCTATGTGCGATGTTTAGGATTGTACCATCGCCACCCATGGAAAGAAGGAACTTTATTTCTTTGGGATCAACACTATCTATTTTGGGGATGTTTAAGCGATTTGCATCTTCTTCTTCCGCAACGACAGTAATATTGTTTTGTTTAAAAAAGTCTAGGATTAGATTACAGAGATCCTCTGAATCTTTATGGGAATGGCTGGGAAATAAAGCTATAATCATACTGTTGCATAAGTTGCAGGTTTTACAAAGTAGTGCTCATGGATTCTTGTTTTGACACTTTCTGCATCAAGCTGAGCTTCTTTTGTGAGCTCTTTATGGCTACCATGTTCTAAATAAACTTCAGGGATCCCAATATTCAATATCTGGCTTCCGTTGAATCCATTCTCTATAGCAAATTGATTAATAATTTGTCCAAGGCCAGCGTTTACTGCGTGTTCTTCGAGCGTTACAATATATGGATGTGTCATGAAAACGCGGTACAATAGTTCTTTGTCGAGCGGTTTTACAAAAACAGGATCGATCACTGTTGTATTGATCCCTTCTTTTTCAAGAAGGGCTCTTACTTCAAGCGCGGTTTCGCATTTATGTCCAAGTGCAATGATAGCGATTTGTTCTCCCTTGATAAGAACTTCTCCTTTCCCAAGAAGTCTTTTTTGGATGGGCATTTCAAACTCTTCTGTTGGAAGGTTTGGATATCTGATTGCTACTGGACGATTATATGAAAATGCACTTTCTAAGATCTCTTTTAAAAGGTGTCCATTTCTTGGTTGGGCAATGACCATATTCGGCATAGCGTTAAGAAAGGAGATGTCATATATGCCGTTATGAGTTGCTCCATCGCCACCTGCGATGCCGCCTCGATCTAAGGCAAAGACAACAGGTAGTTTTTGCAGACAGACATCATGAAAGAGGTTGTCGAAAGCTCTTTGCAAGAAAGTTGCATAGATAGAACATACGATCTTTTTATTGCTTTTGTATGCAAGACCTCCGGCAAAGGTAACGCAATGACCTTCTGCAATGCCGACATCAAGGCATCTGTCTGGATATTTTTTCATAAGGGGCGTTAAGCAAGAGCCTGCTGGCATAGCAGGGGTGAGCACAACAATGTCTTCATCTTTTTCTGCCATTTCAAGCATGTGTTTTCCAAAGATCTTTGGAAAGGTGGGCCTTATAGTAGGATTCGGAAGAAACTTTCCCGTTTCAAGATCAAATGGTTTGACGCCATGATAGGTCGTTGGATTTTTGATCGCATTGGGCATCCCTTGCCCTTTTGTTGTGAGGGCGTGGATGATGCACGGTGTTTGTGATTTTTTTGCAGCTTCAAGAGCTACTGTCAGCTTATTTATATCATGTCCATCGATGGGGCCTATATAGGAAAGACCGTATTGCTCAAAGAATGGAGCTGTACTGATAAGGTTTTTAAGGGACTCTTTGAGCTTGTTTCCGCCAGATGCTATCAGTTCACCGCATCCTGGGATCTTAGCTAGAAGGGTTTCTATTTCGCCATAAAGCTTGTTGGACATCGGGTGATTAAAAAAGCGGCTTAATATTCCGGTGATAGCTCCAACGTTTTTGGAGATAGCCATTGTGTTGTCGTTCAAGATCAAAATAAAGTTCTTCATGTTCTTTGGCACGTTATTGAGTGCTTCGTGGGTAAGACCGCAGGTAAGAGCTGCATCACCAAGTACGGGTACTACATAAGAATCTTCTTTATTGAGATCTCTTGCTTTTGCAACGCCGAGGGCCAAAGAAAGAGCTGTTCCTGCGTGGCCTGCATAAAAATGATCATGAGGAGATTCAGATGGACTTGAAAATCCAGAAAGGCCTTTATGCTTTCTAATGGTAGAAAATTTGTCGTTTCTACCTGTAAGAATCTTGTGAGCATATACTTGGTGGGAGGTATCGAAAATGAATTTATCTCTCGGTGAATCAAATACTTTATGCAGAGCAATGGTAAGTTCTATCACTCCAAGGTTCGATGCAAGGTGACCACCATTAATGGACATCACCTCGATAATACGCTCTCTTAGCTCAAGAGCGAGTATTTCTAGCTGCTCGTAAGATAGAGATTTAATTTCACTCGGATTTACAATACGTTCTAAAAAGGACTTCATCATTTAGCTTGGTATATTTCTGTTTATGTATTGCTCTTGTACTGGATTGAATGGTTCCATCTGCGGAGCACCCTCAGGTGTTGTTGCAACACTTGCATCTCTTGTTTTGATAAGCTTTTGCACTTTTTGCTCAGCGTTTACAAGCTTTTTATTGCAGGCTTTGATGAGATGATCTGCCTCTTCATAGAGCGTTATAGAGTCTTCTAATGATGTTTGAGAGGTGTTAAGTTTTTGCATAATTTCTTCTAAACGAGCATATGCCTGTTCAAAACTGTGCTCTTCTTTATTCATACTAGGTTCCTTTTTTCACGATTGTTCCTACCTTGCCATCATGGAATTGCAAGGTGATAGGGTCGTTCTCATGTAGCTTAGTTGCAGAAATAATAACTGATGATGTGTTTTCAGCAAAGGGAATGCAGTAACCTTTTTTTAAAATATTTGTAGGTGATAGTGAGCTGATAAGCTTTTGTAGGCCTATTAGCCTTTCTTTTCTGTAAACTATTTGTTTCTGCACATTTTCTGAAAGCCAGTGGGCATACCTTTTGAGATTCTCTCTATGAGACTGCAGCTGCCTCCCTGGCATAAGTGCTGTGAGCTGTTTTGCAAACCCTGCTAAATGCAGCGCGCGGATCTCTGTTTGTTTTACCGCGAGTTCATCGATTTTTAAGGTGATATCATCGAGTGCTTGAAAATAGGGTCCCAGTAGAGCATCTACTGAGGTAAAGACTCTCTGCGATGTGATCGCTTTGATCTTGAGTTTGCACTGCTTTAGTAGTTGCTTTAAAGAATAAAGGCAGCTCTGATCAGCATTCAAAAGAAATTCTTGTTGTTGAGATTTTTCTTTTACAGCAAGTTCTGCAGCACTTGATGGAGTCGGAGCCCTCACATCTGCAACAAAGTCTGCAAGTGACACATCTGTCTCGTGGCCAACAGCGGAGATGATAGGTATTTCTGACTTAAAAATAGCTTCTATGACGCTCTCTTTGTTGAAAGCAAAGAGATCTTCAAGAGATCCACCACCTCTTCCAACGATCATAACATCAACGAGTTTAAAACGATTAAAGTCTTCGATAGCTTTTGCTATTTCAATATCGGCGCCTTCACCTTGAACCTTTACTGGGTTCAAAATAAGCTGAAAACCTTTAAATCTTCTTTTTAGCACATGCAGGATGTCTTGGATCACAGCACCTGTAGGACTTGTGATGACCCCTATGGTTTTAGGGTATTTGGGTAGAGGCTTTTTATGAGCGGGATCAAAATAGCCCTTTTGGTGGTACTTCTTCTTGAGCTCGTGGAGCATCAGGAGAAGATCTCCCACCCCTTCGTAGACGAGCTCTTGTGCAATCACTTGGTAGCTTCCTCTCGGAGCATATACGCTAATCGAGCCCTTGATCATGACCATGTCGCCGCCTTTAGGCTCTTTATCGAGCTTCACAGCATTGCCTCTAAATAGGACACATGAAATTTGAGAGTGATCGTCTTTTAGGTTAAAATAGAGGTGGCCTGAGGACTGCTTTTTAAAGTTTGTGATTTCGCCTTTTAAGCAGATWTGAARGAATCTTGGCTCAAGGTGTTGCTTGATCGCATGGGTGATCTCAGAGACGGTATAAATTTTAGTTGGTATGGCAGACATATAAGGTTTCTTTCAATTGGTGGAAATGATTTTATCAAACGCACATTTATGTTAGGCTAACATCAACTAGGATATTTTTTAAACTTGATTCTAGTACTTAAAATTTCGTACAATTCTTAACTTTAATGATTACCCATGTAGGAATTTCATGAGTAGGCCCACAGTTGTTATCGGAAATTGGAAGATGAACATGAAAATCAAAGAGACAATTGATTTCATAACAGAGCTTTCTCCCATGCTTTCAAAGACTCAGGGGAAGGTTTGCCTCTCTGTTCCTTCGACGCTTCTTAAGGTTGCTTCCGAGGCAGCAAGAGGCTCTGAGATAGAAATTGGAGCGCAAGACGTTTCGCAATATGAAAGTGGAGCCTATACGGGAGAAATTTCTACAACCATGATTCAAGATTCGGGAGGAGAATTTTCCTTAATTGGACACTCTGAAAGAAGGATGTATTATCATGAAGATGATGAAATGATTAAAGAGAAAGTGACTCGAGCGATTTTAGGAGGACTTGTTCCTGTTCTTTGTGTTGGAGAAACGCAAGAACAGAAAGAATCTGGACAGACTGAAAAAGTTCTACTTGATCAGCTTGAAAAAGCTCTTGGCTTTCTTAATGAAAATGAAGCTTCTGCCGTTATTATTGCCTATGAACCTGTTTGGGCAATTGGAACAGGGCATGCAGCAACTCCTGAGATCGCACAGGAAGTACATGGGGTGATAAGAGGGTTTGTTCGAAAGAAATGGGGCGAGAAAAACGCTTTTCGGACTCCTATTTTATACGGAGGTTCCGTGAGCCCAGACACAATAAAAGAATTAATTAAAATGCCTGACATTGATGGAGCTCTTGTCGGAGGAGCTTCTTTAAAGGTTGAGGCATTTGCTAAGATTGTAAATATATCAAGGGAAACCAAATCATGACATTTTTATTTTACGGAACTATCTTTCTGTTTCTTTTAATCTGCGGCATATTAAGCCTTGTGATCCTGCTACAAGAAAGTAAGAGCATGGGCCTCGGAGCTTCGTTCGGTGGAGACTCAGGAGATTCACTATTTGGAACATCAACAGCAGATGTTTTAAAGAAATTTACAGGCTATCTTGCTGTGATATTCATGGTTGTTTGTATCGTTCTTTCGATTTGGTCAACAGGTACAATTAAACCAAACATGTCTCTTCCAACAACTATTGAACAAACAGCTGGGCAATAGTTAATCTGATGAAGTATAAGCTACGCTACTATGGAGATCCTGTGCTCAGAGAAAAGTCTGAGCCAGTAAAAGAGGTGAATGATGAGACCCGCTCTTTTGTAAAAGAGATGATCAAAATCATGTATTCCAGTAATGGAATGGGTCTTGCTGCGATCCAGGTAGGTGTGCCACTGCGCATATTCATAACAACAGTAAGATCTGTAGATGGAGAAGGTTATCCCGTTTATGGATCTCCTCAAGTGTACATTAATCCAAAGATCACAGTTACCGATCCAACTGTCTGGGTGGAACAAGAAGGGTGTTTATCACTCCCTAAAATCTACGAAGATGTTCCGCGTCCAACCTCTATAAAAGTAGAAGCTCTTGATGAAAATGGTAAACTCTTTGAAGAAGATTTAACACTTTGGATGGCAAGACCAAGGCTTCATGAAAACGATCATCTAAATGGTGTACTATCGATAGATAGAGCGCCATCTCATAGAAAATCAGCRCTTCGTTCTCAGCTGAAAAAAATCAAGAAAAGATACTGCGACAAAAAATAGAGATTAGCAATTTACTATTTGTTTATTAAATCGAGTCCTATACCCACTTGATCTGCTCTTGTTGTATGCGTGAAGGAGAGTCTGAGTCTCCATGCGGAAGAGAGCATGGTAAAGATATCTATTTTGGCTTCTGTGTATCCTGGTTGACCTCTTCTGCCCCAACCCTGGTGGGTTTGTATCTGGCAAAACCATTTGGGTGCGATTTTGATTTCAGCTCTTGCAAGAAGTGCGTTTCTGCCATCAGACATAGGGGAGTCTAGTAGATTTGGGATAGATCTTGTGACATCTACGATAAAGTCATCGTGATTATCTTTTCTCCAGTCGTATTTGGATCGGTGTCTGTATTCAAGGGAAAAGGCAAAGTTTGCATTATAGGTATAATCAAAAATCACATTGCCAATATCGAGCACTTGATTGTTGAAATTCCATCTGCCGTGGCATTTGATATTAAAAGAAGGGTAGTGCCATCCAAAGTTGATTCCAGCTTTTGGGATAAACGTGTGGAAAGTTTGATCTCCAAGGAATGCTAGTGCATAAGGATCAAAAGTAAACGTTGGCGAAAAGGCAGAAGAGAGGTTTTTTTGGTAGAAGAGGTTGTCTACACCTACTTGCAGCTGGTTTAGCCTATGGAAACCATCCTGGATATCAAAGATATAAACATGCTCACTATCTTGTGAAGGTTTACTAAGTCCTGTGTAATCGACATAGGGGATGACTACATGTTTAAACCTTGTAAAACTTCTACTAAACCTTGTTTGAAGCCTTGCTCCATATTTAAACACTGCTTGTTTTACAGAGCGATCTTGTGGGTTTTTAGAATAGATGATTCCATGAAAGCCGCCGCGAGGTGTGAAATGCACACCGAAAAATTCAAGGGGAAGGATAAACTCTTGTTTTGTTTCAGCACGAACCGAATGGAAATCCCTAAGGGCTCTTGAAACAGGCCTTGGGACTCTTTTAATATCATCTGAATAGACGTAATCAAGAAAGGCCACATTGATCCTATTTTCCATAATGAGAGGGGAATTCCCAAAGCGAAGGGGTTTAAAGCTCATTTTTATTGTGGGAAGCTCTTGCTTAAATCCTTGGAAGGAGTTGATTCTTGGTTCAACATTGAATCCTGCGATATAAAAATCATCAATATACCTTGCAAGAAGTCTTGTTTGCTTTGCTGTGTTTAGTTCAAAATCATCACTTTTAAAGTCTCCTGGCATGTTCTTATCGCTGATTCGATCGTAGATAAGTTCCATCTCAGCCCTGCTGCTTGCTGATTTTGCTTTGTAGATTCCTTGGAGTCTAAAGCGTTTACGCTTTTTATTTGGATTATCGTCGTTGTAGAAGGTGTCATTTGCGAGATAATTTTTCGACTGGAATGAGACTCTCTTATCATCGGATCTGTAATCGATCTCAAGCGCTCCGCCAGGGCCTCTTCTATATCTATAGTCAGCTCTTAGGTATACATTGAAGTTTTTCCAGGAATACACTCTGTAGCGCATGCTGATCTTTGGCCCTTGACCAGTATCCCATGAGATGTTGTATTTTACTGGACGGTCTGAAAAGCGCTTCAGGTTACTTTTAAAAGACGGGAGCCAAAAAACAGGGACATTTGCGAACTTAAATTTGATGCTCTTTGTGGAGAGATACTGATCTTCTGAAAGATGTATGCGATCTGCTGTCATCTCCCATTCGATATTTTCGGGACTATCAGATGTTGTGATGGATGCGCCAAGAACTTCAAAACTTTTATCGGAAAAAAAAGTGATCTTTTTTCCTCCGATGAACCAGATGTCGATGCTGGTCTTGCCATTAATGAGAAAGCCAGATTTTGTATTAAAGTCATATTCAAGTTCGTCGCCAACAAAGATTTGACCAAAGTAATCCAGCATTAGATCACCTCTCGCATGTACTTTATGGATATCTCCTGTGCTGTCCGCTTTTTTTGTGTAGGTGAGCTCTCTTGCTTGAAGTCTGATGCCTTTACCTCTTATCAAGCCGCCGCGGCTTGTTGTGATGACACCGTCTTTGTATTCGGGATCTTTCAAATCAACGGTAAGCGGCATATCAAGTGGATTTTGCTTCGTGTAAACAAAGCAAGGACCAAGACATAGTAGGAGAGTGTAAATAAGATACCATAGGTGCATAAAAGTCTCTTTCTAAAGAGGTGTACCAATGATACAGTAGATAGGGTTTAAACTTTACTCTAGAGTTTTCATTAAAAGACCTGCAATGACAGCTCTATTTTTCTCGTTTCCATTTCTTATGACATCAAGAAGTAAATCGATACCACTTTCATCATGTTTTTCAACAATCATCATAAGAGATTCGATAAGCAGTGCGGAGTTCTCCTGCGGTGTTAATTGGAAGCTAAATGAGGTTTCAGAAGATGATTTTGCAACAAGAGGTTTAAAGCGAATGATATCTGTGTCTTTTTGTTTTTTGATCCATTCAATAAGGCGATCTTCAAAAGGGCCGTCCACTTTTAACTGGCAAAGAGCAAGGTTTGCGTATTGCCGGATGAAAGGAGCTCCTATTTCTTCTGATTTTTCTTTTAGAAAAGCTCTTACATCATCCGTATTCAGGTTACAAAGAAGGTGGATAAGGATAGGAACAAGGTCTCTTTGGTTGTATGCGAACACTTGTTTTGTAACTCTCATAAAGTGGCTATGCTCAAGCTCTAGGCAGTCCATGAGTATTTGCTCCCTTAGTGCCTGTGAAACGCCAAGGATGCTATTGTCCTCGTCTTTCTTTGCTCTTGCAGAAGCTGAGGGGATAACTTTCCAGTGCATCATTGATTTCCCTTGAGAGTGTGTTGGCGCAAACCCAAGATCAAGTCTTCTTGATAGGAGGATCTCTATAATGGTTGGCATCCCTCTAATATCTCTTCTTTTAAGTAGAGCAATAGCCGCATTAAAGCGGATTTGTCGATTAAGATCAGAGGAAAGGCTTGCTAAAACGTCTTCGCCACCTTTGTGCATACCAAGAAGGTTGATGGCAAAAAGGTCTTTTTCCTTGGCCATAT
>NVUU01000018.1 GCA_002402025.1 Candidatus Aerophobota bacterium | reverse complement strand
CGGATGGCTGCCGAAAGATAAAGAGTGGGTCCGCTATGAATGCCTGCTTAAAGTCAAAAAACACAGCTACGAACTTGTAGACACTGAAGAAAAGCTTGAAGATCTATTAAAAAAACTCAATCAAGCAGAAACGATCTGCGTGGATACAGAAACAACAAGCATCCATCCCATGAAGGCTGAGATCGTTGGTATCGGGTTTTGCATGGAAGTTGCAAAGGCGTACTATATCCCCGCAAATGCAAATCTTAAACTTGATACTATCATTGAAAAGCTCAAGCCTATCTTAGAAGATCCAAATAAGAAATTTTTCGGACACAACTTCAAATATGACTATCACGTTTTAAGAAATTACGACATCGATGTGAAAAATATATATTTCGACACAATGCTTGCTTCCTATCTTATCAACTCACAAAGCAACCGGCATAACCTCGATCGGCTTTGTTTAGAAATATTTGGAAAAGTTAAAACAGCTTACAAGGACCTTGTTGGAACAGGAAAAAATCAAATCACCATGTTTGAAGTTCCTCTTGATACAATAAAAGATTACTGCTGCGAAGATGTTGACTATACCTTTAGACTGATGCTTGCCTTTGAAAAGGAGCTCGAAGAAAAGTCCCTTACCAATGTCATGCAAAAGATCGAAATGCCCCTTCTGCCCGTTCTTGCCTCCATGGAAAGAACAGGGATCTTTGTCGACACAGGCAAGTTAAAGCTCATGTCAAAAGAGCTACATACGCATATCGATTTTTTATCAAAATCTATCTATGAGAGAGCTGGGGAAATATTTAACTTAAATTCTCCAAAACAGCTCAGTGTGATCCTATATGACAAACTGCAAATCCCATCGCCCTCAAAGAAAAAGCAAGAGCAACGCTCAACAAGCGCTTCCATCCTAGAGATCCTAAAGAACGAGTATCCTATTTGCGCTGAAGTATTGAAGTATCGAGTTCTGGAAAAATTGCGCTCTACATACGTAGAGTCACTACCACTTCAAATTCTAGATAAGACAAATAAGATCCATTGCACGTTCAATCAATCTGTTGCAGCAACAGGACGACTCTCTTGTACAGATCCAAACCTTCAGAACATCCCCATAAGAACAGAGATGGGAAGAACCATAAGAAAAGCTTTTAGACCCATGAAAGAAGGATATAGCTTCCTTGCAGCCGACTACTCTCAGATAGAACTGCGTATCCTCGCTCATTTAAGCGGAGAAACAGCTCTTATAGAAGCGTTTAAAAGCAAAGGCGATATCCACAGCTTTACTGCTTCTCTTGTCTTCAATGTAGATGAAGAAAATGTAACAAAGCAAATGAGACATATGGCAAAAGCTGTGAATTTTGGGATTATCTACGGCCAGCAGGCCTATGGACTTTCTCAGCAGCTTGGCATCAGTATGAAAGAGGCTTCAGAATTTATAAAAACTTATTTTGAAAGATACCCAAAGGTGAAGGAATTCATCAACTCCTGCAAAGAAAAAGCTGAGAAAGAATCCGTTGCTACGACATTTACAGGCAGACAAAGGCCTCTTTTAGAGATCCACTCGAAAAACCCCATGTTAAAGGCCGCTGCAGAAAGGCTTGCTGTGAATACCCCTATACAAGGGGGGCAGGCGGACATCATCAAGCTTGCCATGATCGAGATACAAAAGAAGCTCTCGAGCCGAGAAAACCTTGGGAAAATGATCCTGCAGATCCACGATGAGCTTGTATTCGAGGTCCCAGACTCCTCAATCGAAGAAACAAAAAAATTAGTAGTAGATATCATGGAAAATATCGTTGAACTCGTGGTACCTCTTACTGTAGATGTAGCGATTGGCAAAAATTGGGGAGAATGCTAAAATTAAGGAAAGTTGGCGTTACAGGCCGTCTTGCTTCTGGAAAGAGCCTCGTTTGCTCTGTTTTTAAACAGCATGGCGCCTATGTAGAAAGCGCGGATGAAGTAGTACATCAATTACTTACTTCAGACCAAAAAAATATTCAAAGGATCATATCTTTACTTGGACAGGATGTAGAGGAAAACGGTCGAATAGATCGTATTAAAGTTGCCGAAATTGTTTTTTCAGACAAAAAAAAACTCTCTGAACTTGAAAAAATACTCCACCCTCAAGTACTTGATAAGCTAAAGCAATGCTATGAAAAGCTGCAAAAGCAAAATGAATTCTCACTCTATGTAGTGGAAGCCCCCTTACTTTTTGAAGCCCATTGGGAAGGGTTTTTTGACACCATCATTACTGTTGTAGCACACGATGAGCTTTGCAAGAAACGCTACGAAGATACAGGACATACAGATTACTTAAAAAGAATCTCCCGGTTCATGCCGGTCGATGAAATGATTAAAAAAACAGACTTCATCATAAAGAATAACGAAGCACAAAAAGAAGTAGAAAAACAAACATTAGACATCATTAACAAATTATAAAAAATCAAGTGGCTAGTTCAGCCAAATTCAAAGCATGCAAAACATCTTGAACAACCACTTAAAACTCTCTAAATAGCATAGGAGCTACGTGTATTAATGGAGAAAGATACAACACAACAACAAATGAAGAAAACAGATGGCGAAAATAGCCAAAACAAAATCCTTCCACCTCCCATAACAACTCCTCCCCCTACTCAAACGCCACCAAAAAAAACCCCTCAACAACCGCAAATCATTACCCGTATTGCTGATCTGCAGAGAATGGATATCGATCAACTAACACAATTCGCAAAAAATATAGGTCTCCAACACACGGGCTCTTTAACAAAATCTCAAATGGTATTTGAAGTTGTTAAAACAAAATCGAACAAACCAAATGAAATCCTCGTCGGTGAAGGTGTTTTAGAAGTTCTTCCCGATGGATTTGGCTTTCTTCGCTCACCAAACTATAACTACCTACCATCCGCAGAAGACATTTACGTATCTCCAGCACAAATCAGACGTTTCGATCTTAAAAAAGGCGACACCGTCTACGGAACGATCCGCTCTCCTAAAGACAAAGAAAAATACTTTGCTCTTTTAAAGGTCGAACGCATCAACAACAAAACTCCTGAAAAAGCAAAAGAGCGTATTCTTTTTGAAAATCTGACACCTCTTTTCCCAACAGAGCGTTTTGTCATGGAAACAACAAAAGACAAACTCTCAATGAGAGTTTTGGATCTTTCTTCTCCTATCGGTAAAGGACAAAGAGCTCTTATTGTAGCTCCTCCAAAATCTGGTAAAACAATCTTACTACAAGATATCGCACACGCGCTTGCTACCAACCATCCTGATTGCAAATTGATCGTACTTCTTATCGATGAGCGTCCAGAAGAAGTAACAGACATGTCACGTATGGTAAAAGGCGAGGTCGTCTCTTCTACATTTGATGAGCCACCAGAAAGACATATCCAAGTTGCTGAGATGGCTATTGAAAAAGCTAAAAGACTCGTTGAGTGCGGTCTTGATGTTGTCATCCTACTCGACTCACTTACGCGTCTTGCAAGAGCATATAACGCCGTCCAGCCACACTCTGGTAAAATCCTATCAGGTGGTATAGACGCGAATGCACTACACAGACCAAAACGCTTCCTTGGTGCTGCAAGAAATGTTGAACATGGTGGATCTCTTACAATCATCGCTTCCGCTCTTATCGACACAGGCTCAAAGATGGATGAAGTTATCTACGAAGAGTTCAAGGGAACAGGAAATATGGAGCTTGTTCTTGATAGACGTCTGTCTGACAGAAGAGTTTATCCCTCTATCGATATCATCAAAAGTGGTACAAGAAAAGAAGAGCTTCTTTACCATCCACATGAGCTCGAGAAAATCTATCAACTCCGACAAGGTATTGCTGATCTTTCTCCTCTTGATGCTATGAATATGCTTCTTCAAAGACTGAGAAAAACTAATAGCAACGCAGAGTTTTTACTTTCTATGAAAGATTAAAAAGAGAAAAAGAATAAAGATAAGGTTTAACCTCTGAGTTTTTATTTCCTTTTTATATCAGGTAGAATAGGATCGAAATATAAGCAGAAAAAAGACCTATGAGCAATAAAAGAAAAAAAAAACATAATAGCATTTTGGTCATTACGACCTCTGGGGGTGGTGGACACCTTCAGGCAGCTAGAGCGAAGTTGCATGATGAGAAATTAAAAAATCCTCATGTAAAAATCAGGGTAAAGGATCTCTTGAAAGAAGCCGGAGGTAAAACATTCGGCAGATTCATGATCAATATATGGGACGTCGCTCAGAGAAAAGGATGTGTCAGGACTTTAGAGTTCTGGGTAAACAACGTTCCGATCTTTGATTTTATTTTTGGTGCCCCCGTATTTTTTCAGGTTTTTTATCGATTGATGAGAGACGATGTCGATCATGTTATCGACACGCAACCTCTCTGCCTCTCTTCCATCGTAGGAGCAGTGAGACTTTATCGCTTTTTTTCCAAAAAATCTGTCATTATTGAGAAGTTTTTAACAGAGCTTCCTACAAACTATGCAACTCATTATCTAAAACCCATTAAGAAGCTAGGAAAGAAAAATAGAGATCTCATCAAGCTTGTTACAACAGAGCCTCTTCTTTCAGATAATGAAACCGCAGAGAGTTTTTGGCAAAAGTACTGCGGGCTCTCTGAAAGCTTTATTAGCTACGGCGATTTTCCCATAAGACCCAGCTTCAAGAAATTTCAAAACAAAAAACTCCACAAAGAAACCTTCCCCCTAAACATCAGACTAAAAAACCCTGAAGAAAAAAACTATTTTAAAGATKTTTTAAAAAAGGGAAATACAAAAGCCCTTATCAAAAACGATAGTCTACAAATTATTATCGAACCTTCATGGAAGGTTACAACACTTATGCTAGGAAGCCAACCCACACAAGAGGCCACCTTGCAATACGTAAAAAACTTCATAGACGCAATCAAGCATGAGAGCACAAAAAATAAGAAACATCTTTTTTTTGTGTTCTGCTCAAGAAATAAGTTCGAGAGCGTTCCTCTTCAAAAACGCATTCATGAACTCGTCATGAATATGAAAAACTATCCGGAAAACCTCACGATCATCCCTATGTCATCGCAAGATGATGATGTAATAGCTCCCCTATACTTCAGAAGCGACGCAACCGTCACAAAGTCCGGTGGCGTGACTGCTATGGAACTTATCGCAGCTGCAAAAGGGAAAATCTGGATCCACCATGAGAACACTTTTAATCCCTTTGAAAAACTTTTGTTTGATAATCCTTTCTTCACCCTGAGCTCCTACAAAGGGATGCCCAAATGGGAGTATGGAAATGCTGCCTATCTTGGTGAAATGATGGGAGCGCAGATGGTCACTCCCGAAACCTTTTTAGAAGCATCTCGCTCTTTTCTATCAAGCGGTTAGTTGTAAGACGACGGCTCGATAATCGCAGACGAAAAACCTTTCCAGTCTTTGCTTTGCGCATAAGGACTCATAACATCAGCTTTTATATTTAGAGATCTATAAAATGCATCAAACTCATGTTGATAATCACCTGGGTTTCTATGGTTGTAGTATTTTTCCATGTTTCGACCAAATCCCTTATCATGAAACGCCGAATATCCAAGAAAGCCATTCCATTTAAGGGCAAAAGCAGAGTTGTCTCTAAAAATTCTAAGCTTTGCCTTTAGCCCATCATCTCTCGCAATTGTCCAGATAAAACACAGTGGATGCAAATGATTAATACGCTTCCCTTGATCTTTTAGATATTTTTGATTGGATGGAAAAGCCATAGCTATCGTGCTCTTAGAATCCATAAAGTTGATGATATCAGCAATGATTGCCATTTCAAAGTCTTTGATACGGAATCCAAAACCAATAGGTTCATGGCCATCCTGTCTTCTTCTAACCTTTTCACGGTTGGCTTTTTTTTCGTTGTAGAGCTTTTGTCTGTCTTCAAGTTTTACTTTTCTATCATTTCTCGCAGCAATAATTTGATCAAATTGAGCACATGATATAGAAAGTGATCCAGAATCATCCACAACTCCCTTTGGGGAATTCTCCTGAGTCATTGAATAATCATTTTCGATTGAACTTGCAGTGTTGTCGATTGGCGATATAGCTTCCATAGATGCACCTACGATATTGAGTTAAGAAAGCGAGTCAGTGTAACAATGTTTTAATCTTTAAAAAAAGAATAAATATTTTTTCTTAAGGATTACCTTTCTTGAAAAGTCTGCACAATAAATGCTTCCCAAATACAGCTACCTGAGTATTCAAGAAGATCTTTTCCTTGTTCTTTTACCTCTTTTTGCTCACGAAATGCAGTTTCTGCTAAAGGCTCCATCACAGCTTTATCCAAGCCCACTGCTTCGCAGAAAAGATGTAGCATCGGTTTAGATGCTTCAAACGTCGAATCTCCAAAAAACTTAATGAGCTCTCTTCCAAGTCCTTCACTACTAAAAGCTGAATAACCTAAAAATGAATTCCAAAGAATTTTTATTTTTGCATAAAATACAGTTGTTCCTGTCTCCATGGTTCGTAAATAAGCTCTTGAGTCTTTGTCTGTAGCGAGTGAGTAAAGAAAATTAAGAGGATGCAGTTTCTCTACTTTTACACCTTCTGCTTTTATGTGCTTTGCATTACGTGGGATAAGGAGCCCAGTCATACCTTTATCGTTCATGAATTTCACCATCCCTCGAACAATTTTCACTTCATCCTCAGTTATGGAAAATCCATCTCCTATAGGAAAATCAGCTTCTGTTGCTGCTCCATTTGAAACCTTAGCTTTTTTACGATGATCTTGATTTTCGGCTTTCTTAACGGTAGTTCGAACACCGCCTACCCCTTGAGCTCCAGGCTTACTAACCGGAGGTTGGCCTCTTTCTTCAACTTTATCACCTGTTGTAGCTACTTTTACTGGGGTCGTCATGATTATCTCCTAAAATAAAAAAACCTGTTAAACGCGCGAGAGTTTAACAGGTTTTTTTACTTTAGGTCAAAAAAAATATGACTAGGCTTTGAATATTAAACCAGCAAGCTTTGTAAAATTTTGCTTTTGCTGATTCAAATAAAAAGCCCGTTAACCGCAGCTGGCTTAACAGGCTTTTACTTCAGATTATAAGATAGTATCTTCTTAAGAGGTTTTAATTCCCAAGACCTTATTTGCAAGAAGATGAAAGTTTCTTTTTTCTACCAGCTTAGTTACTATTTTCACCTTTAAGTGGCCACTCCCTTCGCACATTTTAGTTATATGCCTTTTTATAGACCCATTAGCTTCAAATTTTTCAACAGAAGCTATGAGGGGATCAGTGATTTCTTTCGTACTAAACAATTCTTTCCCAAAATCCTGAACAAGGGTTGTTAAAATAACTTTATGAAACTCTAAACCACGGGAAAAAAGTAGAAATATCTTACCACTCCCAACTATTGTTTTGCCTTCCGGCGACTCTGTTACAAGTTGTTTTATCTGAGCCTTTACAGTCTCAATCTCTTTCTGCTTTGCTTCTTCAAAAGACATTCCTTCTCCACCAAAGAGAGTCGAAAAGAAACCAGAGACCGCCTGAGAAGCAACGTTAGCAACGTGTGCTGCAGTAGGCCTCGTTAAACGATGACACTCTCTTATCAGAAAATCAAGAGCGGCCCCTTCCTGATCAGTGAGAGCTTCAGACTTTACTCCAGCTTCTTTTGCTACCATAGCTCCATTTGTGTTCTTTTTAGCAACATGTTTGGCTCCGTCAGACTGCCTTTCCGCCTTTCTAACTCTGGTGTCTTTTCCACCAAGGGATTCAATGGAGCTTTGACCATTAACGCCTGTTGGCACTTTTTTTTTCTTTGCTTTTTTTGCTGGGGGTTGGCTACCTTCTACTTTTTGGGATGCTACAGGATTTATCGCAGACATAATTACCTCTTTAGTTTAATAAAACCGTTATAATCAAAAAATGCTATAATAAAGCAACTTTGATTGTAGCGTTTAATTGCGATTTTTCACAAACAAAAGGAATTATTATCTCTTCTCAAAGATTTAGTATAGAATCGCCTTGAGGAGGCCTTCCCAATCCTTTCTGTCTACAAAGTGCTGAACCACCTCTACATTTACATCCAGGGTCTCACAGAAACCCATTACATGAGGCTGAATATTACTTCTATAGTACTCTTCTGTCATGCGTCTTCTAAAGCCATCCATAAAGCCGTTCCATTTAAAAAAACTTCTACGCACTTCTTGCAGGTCTGCTCTTAACCTTGGGTTCGTAAGGATCATTGCTAYGAATCTCATGGGATGGACATGGTTGATAGAGTTTCCCATTCTTTCCATTTCTCTTCTCTTCCAAAGAAGTTTTGGTACATTTGAAGTACCAAGAGCGTGGACTAATTTATAAATTGTAGCTCTTTCTTTTTCAGTAACGGTAAGTCTATCGAAACTTTTTGGCTCTACATAGTCATCGAGCGCATCGGAGCATTTTCTAATAGCTGGAGAGTTGTCTGGCGTGTAGGCAAGAGTCTCAATCCTATAGGACATGTCCATATCAAATTTATAATCTGAAATATGGAGCATCGAGCCTCTATTAGATCTTGCAATGAAGGGATCTTTTACGAACAAAGACCCAGATTGATTTGCATTATCAAGCGCAATCAGAAATGAAAAGTAACTTTTTATCGAATTTGAAATCGCAAGGTTTGATGTATTCCCTGTTACAAAAAGTATCATGTTCTGTGGTTTGTAATTATCGAGAAAAARTGTCTTAATCTYAGATGCTGTGATTTCTGGAAAAACTTCATTAAGACCTTCTAAGTTTGCAGCAGGGTATTGTTTATCATCTTCAAAAAAGGGCTGCCTTCTTTTGGGTTTACATGGATACTTTTGATAATTTTCTACAATCAATGCTAGTTTCTCTTGGATGATCTTTTCATCTAGTGTCGCCATCGCCTCAAGTGCACCACTTAAGAAATGAAACATAGAATCGATCTCCTCTTGCTTTGGGTTCCCTATTTCCCATTTGTATAGAGTAAGGTTCGGAACAGCGAAAAGCTCAGGTTCATGCATCTGTATCTGTGCTGCATCCACACGACTTTTGATTTCGTATTCAGCTTGCTTGTCTTCTAAGGCTGAAACGATAAGTTTCTCAAGAAGATGCGCTTGCATTCTTTCTCTTTCTGTATGCCATTTATCATCAAAACGAATTGCAAGCTTAACCATCACTGAATTTTTCATAGCACTTGACTGCGCTATGCAATATGTTAGACCGTTACTTAAATGTTCTATAGAGACATAAGAGTTTACATGGTCAAAGGGTTTAGAATATAGGTGCATACCGAATGCGCACACGAAGAAAGAAGTAAGTAAAAGGGATTTGATATTTTTCATAGAGAAGCTCTCCTGTTGGAACCAATAATCTAGTGTAAAGAAAAAATTAACGCAATCTTTAACTATGAGGGTGTCTTGCTCGATTCAATCGCTGCTAAATAGTATTCCTCATAGTATCTAGTTAACAATATTATGATTTAAGTTAAATTAATTTTCATTTATTATTGATAATAATAATGAATTTCGACATGTATAGAGACCAACGAAAACTAGAATTTTCCGATGGATAAAAGTAAATCTACCTTCAAATGCTTCCCCTTTTTCTTTGCGTCATTATGGAGCCTTATTCTTTTATTTGCAGGGATCTGCAAAGAAAGTATCGTCACAAGCTTTCTTCTTAAGGCTCTCTCCTCCATATACATCGGATATGAACACTCTCTGCAAGGAGCTATCGTTGGGTCCTTGCTTGGTTTCATCGACGCGCTTATTGGAGGATTTTTATGCCTCTTCTTTTTTAAAGTGATCAGTAAAAAAAATCTTACAACCCCGAAAAGTGTCGACTAGTCGGTAACGACAGCTCCACCTTCTTTCAACATGCGCTTTGTCATTTCATTGAGTCCAACAACATGCATANNGTTCGCACCTGTAACAGTCGCTCCCCTAAAGTTTGCTCCCGTAACAGTCGCGCCTGTTAAATCTGTATTCTGCAGATGCGCCTGGTAAAAGTTCGCATTTGTCATGTTAGAGTATTTCATTGAAGCTCCTTGAAGGTCCGCCTCATGAAAATTCGCTCTTRCAAGAGTTGCGTAGTCTAGATTTGTTCCTTTTAGATTCGCTCCTCTTAGGTGCCCTCCACTAAGATCCACACCCTCAAGATCCATGCCACTAAGGTCTGTATCTTGAAGATAGGCATTTTGAAGATTACGACTCTCTACCTTGGCTGACTTAGAGGCTTTCTTCGAATGATGCTCTTGCGAAGAGCATCCACAAAACACTGACATGAGCGTCATGCATAAAATTCCTTTAACAATGATTTTTGCTTGCATTCTTTCTCCCAAAAAATAATTCAACATCTATTCTCTTCATAATAAATACAAACGTTTTAGGAAACATCATTTCTATATTTAGATAAATTTTCGATAATTCCTAAATGGTGTATTATTTAGTCATGAACACATATGAAGCTGCATGTATTGTTATTCAAAAACTTAAAAATAAAGGACATACAGCCTTTTTTGCTGGGGGTTGGGTCCGTGATTTTTTAATGAATCATGAATCTGATGACATTGATATCGCAACAGACGCAAATGTTGAGATCGTCCAATCGATTTTCGAAAAAACTATTCCCGTCGGCATTCAGTTTGGAATTGTTATCGTTGTAGAAGGAAAACATCATTTTGAAGTTGCCACTTTTCGAAAAGATTGTGGTTACGAAGATGGAAGACGACCCATTAGTGTTGAAAAAGCATCACCCGAAGAAGATGCTAGCAGAAGAGATTTCACAATCAATGGCATGTTTTATGACCCACTCAGTGAAACCCTCTATGATTACATTAAAGGGCAAGAAGACATCCAAAACATGGTCATAAGAGCCATTGGCAATCCCCACCAAAGATTTATCGAGGATCGTCTCCGAATGATCCGGGCTGCAAGATATACTTGCAGGTTTTCTTTTACTATAGAGCCGCAGACAAAAGAAGCTATCATCGCTCACGCAAACTCTTTATTCCCAGCAGTTGCGATTGAACGCGTTTGGCAAGAGTTTTCTAAAATGTCCCGTTTTGGAAAGTTTGATACCTTTTTATTAAAACTTCATAAGCTTCATCTTCTTCAAACGATCTTTGRATCTTTGAAAGATACAAGTTATAAAGAGATTCAAAATAGACTCAAGCCRCTTCAAAGCTTCCCGAAAAATGCACCTGTTATTGCAAAAGTTTTAGAACTTTTCCCAAGATACACACTTGATGATAAAATGCAGCTTTGCAACTATCTCAAACTCTCGAACGAGGACCGGACGTTTGTAAAATATTACGAAAAAGTTATGAATATTTATGCGAGATCAAACGAAGGCGACCATACAGTAGAACCTATCGACTGGGCATATCTTTATGCAAACGAAAAGTTCAGTCTTTGTTTAAAAATGGCAGTCGCTCACTTACCACATACAGAACGTTCCCATACTATCTCAACCCACGAAAACAAAAAGCTCTCTTTAGAAAACGCGATCGTACGCATACAAGACAAAAAGCCTCTTGTCACATCTAAACATTTGATGAGTGAAGGCATTATTCCAGGGCAGTCTATGGGGAAACTACTAAAAGAAGCAGAAAGAATTTCTATTAACGAAAAAATTGATGATCCTAATGGCATTATTCTAAAGCTGAAAAAAAGCCCTTTTTGGCCTTAGTCTGTAATCTTCACAACAAGCATCGTAAGATCATCTGATTGCTTCTCTAGATCCTTTTCAAACTCTTGTACTTCACAAACTACGTTCTCAAGGATCTCATACTCAGGTTTGTCTAAGTTTTTAATTACAGATTCATAAAAACGCTTCTTACCAAAAAGTTCGCCTTCTGGGTTCTGCGCTTCTATAATCCCGTCCGTAATAAATATCAGGGTATCATTCTTCTTTATTGTTATTTCGTCAATTGTAGGCTGATAAGTTTTTTCCACACCAAGAGCCATGCCAGGAGTAGAAAGCTCTTTGAACAACTCCCCATCTCTAAATATATAACCAAAGGGATGACCGCAGCTTGAATATTTAAGTACTTTTGTCTTGTAGTTATAGTAACCGATCCAACAGGTAACAAAAACACTCCATACGTTGGCGTCCTCATAAAAAAGACTATTCGTTTTCTCTATTGCTGTTGATAGCGACTCAGAAATAGAAACAAAACTTTTAAGAGTGCTTCTGAATATAAGCGCGTGCAAGCAACCAAAAATTCCACTTCCTGCTGTGTCTGCAATCACGATAGCAATTTCATCTGGAGTATCTGCACGAACAATAAAATCGTAAAAATCACCCCCAACTTCTTTAGCTGGAATCAAACCTGCCTGAAAAGCCATCCCGGGTATATCAGGGAATTTTCTTGGTAAAATAGCACGCTGCACCTGTCTTGCAATAGCAAGCTCTTGTTTTAAGCGTTCTTCTTCAAGTTTGTATTCTTTGATTTTCTCAACATTATCAATGAGCTTTTCGATCATGATATTAAAAAAATTCCCCACATTGTTAATCTCAAAGCCGTATTTGCTTGTTTCGTATCTTGCTGAAAGATCTCTTTCCGCAACTCTTTGCATAACATGACAAAGTCTTCTGAGAGGACTTGCCATCATAAAGGTCACCATAAGTGTCGCAAGACATCCAAAAATAATAATGAATAAAAGAAGGATAATACTTTTGTAGAGATATTCTCTTAAAAACATCGCATGGCTGTACTTTGGGGTGGTAACAAGAACGCTGAAATTCATTGCAGCAAGAGGAACTCTTGTTGCATAAAAGCTTTGATCATCCATGTGAAATTCATAGATATTTTCAGCTTTTGGTACTGTGTCTAGATATACACTCTTTTGACTCTGGTTTGGGCTGCTTCCATCCTGATCTACATAGATCTTAGCGCCAAGCAAATCTTTATCCTGCGAATCAAAAACGATTTGATCATCATTACGAATAAGTGAAATCGAATAGTCTTTGTGGTACCCTTGAATACTTGAGAGATAATCTACAACAAAACTTGTTGGCAGAGAAAAATTTATCGTTTTTTCTACCATGCCATTTGCATCCCGTTTCAACACTCTCGTAAAGTAAATCATCGCTTTTTGTAGAGATTCCTCCTGCGTAGTAATAACGGCAAATTCATTATTTTTTAGTTTTTTATTATAAAACAGTTTGTTGAATGGCTTGTTGAACCTTAGTTTATCAGAAGAGGCGCTGCAGATAGAGCCTGCTCCTTTTTTTTCAAGAAGGAATACTTCCTCAACACCGTGAAACTCTTTTACCTCTGTAAAAATCTTGTTTATTTTTTGCGGGGTATTAAGCTCTGAACTTTTTAAGATAAGAGCCAGCAGCTCTAATGCTCTGAACTCGAAATTTGTCAGCTGATCAATCATGAACATTTCTTCTTCACCAACAAGACTTAAGGCAAGGTTTGACTGCTCTCTTTTTAGATCAAAGTCATATTTGTACATAACCCCCGAGTAAAAAATGAGAGGCAAAACAAGAAACACAATGGTCACAAGGAAAACACGGAGCGCCAAAGATCCTGAGAATCCCTTTAGACTAAACTCCTTAAACTTCCCTGAAGGCTTGAATTCTGATTTTGATTCTGCCATGATTATATTTTTTTTTCCATTACCCTGTAATTAGCATGATAACATTTCAAATTAAGAGTTTACAGCATTCAATTGTGAAATATTGCCAGAAACTACGAACAAGTACGCAATTTCGAAAACAAGAAGGTTTTTTACTAGTCTGCGGTAAAAAAATCATCCAAGAACTTCCTAAAGCTTACAAACTTAAGTCGATTTTTCTCTTGAAAGACGAAAAGCTCGAAAGATCTGCTGAAAAAAAGTATATCGTGACAGAAGGAATTTTAAAAAAAATCACAAATCAAAAAAATCCAGAACCTTATGCTGCGATAGTTGAAATGCCCTGTTTTAAAGATCTTTCTATAGCAAGATTGCTAATTTGTGATGAAATTAAAGACCCTGGCAATTTGGGTACCTTGATAAGAACAGCCCTTGGGCTTGGATTTGATGCTATTTTTCTTTTGAACGACTGTGTAGACCCTTATAATGAGAAGGTTATAAACGCTTCCAAAGGAGCTCTTTTTTCCATACCTATCATTAGGGGAAATTGGGAATATCTGTTAGAATTTAAGAAAAGCCATAAGCTGAAACTCTACCAAGCAGACCTTGGTGGTGATTCTTTTTTAGAGCTAAATATGGACGATTCCATCGGACTCATTTTAGGAAGCGAGTCTCATGGCACCTCCAAAAATGCTAAAAAGCATGCAACAAAACTCACCATTCCCATGACAAAGAAAGCAGAATCTCTCAATGTTGCCGTTGCTGGAGGAATATTAATGTTTCACGTAAGCACTTTATGCCAAAAGATATAGATAATGACTTAAACATCGAGGAAGACTTTTACGACAAGGATCGTAAGTTCGAACGTAAATACCGAAAAATGGTATCTACGAGGGACCGTTCTAAATACAAAAAAACAGATCAAGACAATCTTAATAAGAAAAAAAAACCTCACCCTGCTCTTGAAAATCCAGATCTTAGGCATGGAAGAGTACTTGCTATTTCAGCAGAAGGAATCGTTGTCGACTCAAAAGATGCAAGCTATATTTGCTCGCTTAAAGGCGCTTTGAAGAAAGAAAAAACCAAGAAAAAAAATCTTATCGCTGTAGGCGATATCGTTTATTTTGAAGACACTCAAGATGGATCAGGTGTTATCAACTATGTTACGCCGCGTCACTCCATCCTATCAAGAGCAGACAATCTAAGAAGAAACAAAGAACAGCTCATCGCGGTAAATATTGATCAAGTCCTCATTACAGTTTCCGTATTCTTGCCAAAGCTAAAACCGTCTCTTGTTGACCGCTATATCATAGCGGCAAAAAATGGCAACATGCACCCTGTTATTGTACTGAATAAAATCGATCTCATCAAAAATCCACCAAAGGGCATGGATCCGGCTCACATAGAAAAAGAGCGTTATGTCTACAATCAATTCATCAAAGTCTATAGCAAACTGAATGTTCCTATTTATGAAGTTAGTTGTGAAGATAAAACAGGCATCGAAGAGCTCAACAAAGTGATGCAGGGAAAGGCTTCTGTATTTTCTGGACAATCTGGTGTTGGCAAAACATCCCTCATCAATCATCTACTAAAACTCAATTTGAAAACAGCCGGTATCGTACAAAGAACACGTAAGGGCTCTCATACAACCTCAACTGCAAAACTTCTTCCTCTTGAGCATGAAGGTTTTTGCATCGATACTCCAGGCATTAAGAGTTTTGGACTATGGCAACTCGATACACAAGATCTGCAGCATTATTTCACAGAATTCAAAATATATACTCATGGCTGTAAATTTCAAAACTGCACCCATATCCATGAACCTGACTGCGGTGTTAAAGGAGCTGTCGAAACAGAGAGCATTTCTCTTCTTCGCTACCAATCCTATTACGATCTAATGACCAAGCCTGATGAGGATTGGAGATAGAAAAACCCTTGTAGTTTTTCCTGAAATTTTCCATCGTCTAATAAAACAGAGCAAGACGAAAGGAAAAAAGATGTCGAAGATCAAACATATCCATGCCCGTGAAATTTTAGATTCAAGAGGAAACCCCACAATAGATGTAGAAGTGCACCTCGAAGACGGGTCTGTTGGCGAAGCCAAAGTCCCATCCGGCGCTTCAACAGGAGAGCACGAAGCCTTAGAACTAAGAGATAGAGATAAGAAAAGATATTCTGGTAAAGGCGTCTTAAAAGCATGTGCAAACGTAAATGACAAAATCGCTTCCCATTTAAAAGGTCATGACGCAACGGATCAAAAAGCCATCGATCATGCAATGCTTGATCTTGACGGCACTCCGCATAAATCAAACCTCGGCGCAAACGCTATTCTTGGAGTATCTCTTGCAACAGCAAAAGCGGCATCAATAAGTAAAAAGCTTCCTCTCTATCGCTATTTGCACGATGCCTCTTCTTACACACTTCCAACTCCGATGATGAACATTTTAAATGGTGGAGAGCATGCAGACAGCTCTCTTGATTTCCAAGAATTTATGATAAGGCCCATTGGAGCTTCCTCTTTTAAAGAAGCACTCAGATGCGGTGCAGAAATTTTCCACGTACTTAAAAAACTCCTAAAAGAAAAAGGACATTCTATTTCTGTTGGAGATGAGGGGGGATTTGCTCCCAATCTTGCTTCAGATCATGAAGCACTCGAATTCATCATAAAAGCTATTGAAACAGCTGGCTACAAACCCAAAGATGAAGTAACAATCGCTCTCGATCCCGCGGCCTCAGAATTCTTTGATAAAGATGGAAAATTCTATTACGAAAAGAAAAAGAAAAAAACAGGGCAAGAGTTCGATAAACGTTCTTCACAAGAACAGGTAAAGTATCTCGCTTCTCTTGCAAAAGAATTCCCCATTGATTCCATCGAAGATGGACTTGATGAAAACGACTGGGATGGATGGAAAATCCTTACTGAGGAGCTTGGGGATAAAATGCAACTCGTTGGCGATGATCTTTTTGTAACAAACAAAGAGTTTTTGCAAAAAGGAATCGATCTTCATGTAGCTAACTCTATCTTAGTTAAAGTAAATCAAATCGGATCATTAACAGAAACACTTGAGACCATTCAGCTTGCAAAAGATCACGGCTATACTTGCGTTGTATCCCACAGGTCTGGTGAAACGGAAGATACCTTTATAGCAGATCTTGCTGTTGCAACTGATGTGCGCCAAATAAAAACAGGCTCTCTTTCTAGATCAGATAGGATTGCAAAATATAACCGACTTCTTGCAATAGAAGATGAGCTTGGCAGCAAAGGTCACTACGGCCTCTAAATTTTTATTCTCATTTCTGTACTTATTAGAATTTGCAAATAATTCCTTATCATTATATTTATTGAAATAAGGCAGGAACTGTTTGTTTTTATTTGTAACTATTTATTAGCAGTTCTCTTTAATTGAGCCTATATGACACTTAATAAATAAATAATAGGTCTATAATGAGTCATAAGGTTGCATTGTTTGGTGAGGCGGAAAAGGGGAATTTCCGTTCACTTCTTCACTTCACAGCACTTCCTGCCATGGCCGATACACTCGGCAATCCACCAGATGGAAGCATTGGAATACATCTTGCTATCCAAACGCTTTTATTTCGCTATGATCTACTTTTTGTTCGCGTAGAAGAAGAAGGCTTTAGTCATAAAGACTATCACAATGGATTTAAATTACTTAAAAGATCAGAAAAAGCAAAAAAACTTTCTGCTATCTGCATTCCTGGAGTTGGTGACTATGACTTAATACAGCAAGCAAGTGAGCTTTGCTATCGTCACCAATCTATCTTAATTACAACAGAACGTGACTTTTACGACTATCTCACTTGCTTTTGCAACGAAGCTTAGTTGTAGTAGTTCTTGAGCCCTTCTTGCGTTGGCTCCATTGCCTTATCTCCATTATTCCAGTTAGCAGGACAAACTTCGCCATGCTTTTCATGGAATATAAGAGCATCAAGCATGCGGATCGCCTCATCTACTGATCTACCAAGAGGAAGATCATTGATCAGCTGGTGTCTGATCACGCCTTGCTTATCGATTAAGTAAAGACCTCTAAAAGCAATTCCGTCGTCTTCTTTCAAAACGCCATAGTCTTTTGCAATAGATTTGTTTAGATCGGAAACAATCGGATATTCAACACCTTGGATCCCACCTTTATTCTTTGGAACAGAAAGCCAAGCGAAGTGCGAATACCAACTATCTACAGAACACGCTACAACCTGCGCATTTCTTTTTTCAAAGTCTGCAAGCCTTTCTTGAAAAGCATGAAGCTCTGTTGGACAGACAAAAGTAAAATCAAGCGGGTAGAAGAAAAACAACACGTATTTTCCATGAAAATCATTCAGTGAAAAATCTTCAAGGATGCGATCAATCTGCACCGCTTTTGCCTTAAACTGTGGAGCAGGTTTCCCCATTAGTGTGCTCATATTAGCCTCTTTTTTTGTAATTGATTCATTAGACAAGTATAGTAGATAGGCTTATTTTAGCCAAAAGTCTCTTTTGGATTTACAAGCCATTTTTCATCTTTAAGAAAGGTTGTTTCTCCATGACCAGGATATACTTTTGTCTCTTTATCAAGGGCATTTAACTTAGCAAGAGACTCCCACATTTTTTCAGAGTCAGCCCCCGGAAGATCAAGCCTTCCAATAGTACCTTTAAACAAAGTGTCTCCAGAAATTAGCACCTTCTTTAGTGGAAAGTAAAAACACACACCCCCGGGAGAATGTCCCGGCGTATGGATCACAGTGAACTCAACATCGCCTATTTTGTAAAACTTATTCTCTTCCAGATACTCAACCTCATCTATTCCTTTGATATCAAATGGCATGGGTATTCCATCGGAACCTGGATTTAGCATATTTTCAGCATCTAATGGATGAACATATACGGGGACATCCAGTTTTTGAACAAGATCAGCTACATCATGGATATGGTCTCCATGCGAGTGAGTAAGGAAAATCGCCTCGATGATAATGCCATGTTTTTGAGCAGCGATTAGAAGCTTTTGCATACTATTTGGAGCAGGATCAACAATGATCCCTTTATGGGTCTTTTCACAACCGATTAAGTATGCGTTTGTTACAAATGGTTCGCACGGAAACATTGCTATAATCATAAGAGTCACCCAGAAAAATCGCACCGATGAGGACTTGAACCTCAAACCTCCTGGTTCGTAGCCAGGTACTCTATCCAATTGAGCTATCGGTGCTCACTATGTGGGTGTTATGATGGAAGAGAAAGGAATAAAGAGCAAGCATAAATCCATAAGTCCTTATATTTCACTGACTTTTACATTAGAATATTAATTAATTGTAAATATTTAATAAAAATAATTTTAATTAATTCAAATATTTAGTATAAAATTAATCAACTGATACACAAAATACAGATAAACTTATTACCTCCTTTTGCAAAACCCAAATAAGCTGGCTCACATTTGTTTTACCCACAAGTCACCCATTTTTATCACCTTTTTAGAGCCTTACGAGAGTAAGGCTCTTATTTTTTAATTAAATTATCTCTTAAAACTCATCAATAAACTTATATTAAATAAAAGACTTTAATTTACTCCGCAACTATATTCCAAATTAAGGAGTACACTAAGGAAATCCTCATGGATATCGTTATTTTTGGAGCCAGTATAACAGGGACCTATCTCGCAAATGCTCTCTCGATAGAGGGGCATAACGTTACCCTCATTGATTCTGACGCTGACGCTCTTTACAAGTCTTCACAAAACGCAGACATCGCAACGATCTATAACACAGCAACAAACTGGAAAGTTTTAGAAGAAGCAAAACAAGCTGGTAGCCCTATTCTACTTGCTGTTAGTAAATGTGACGCAGATAATCTTGTCGCATGCTCCATTGCAAAAAAACTCGGATATTCTCTTACCATTGCTACTGTCCGTGAAATCTCCTTCGTTGATAAAAGTAAAATTGA